>DATNCZ010000282.1:0-2572 GCA_035553335.1 Gemmatimonadaceae bacterium | reverse complement strand
TCTTCTTTCTGCCGGCGCTCACGGGCGCCGCGCAGCCGGAGCTGATCAGTCTTGCGGTGGGTGGCGCAGCGATCATCGGCCACGTGCGTCCGGTCTTTCTGCTCGGCCAGAAAGGTGGAAAGGGCGTTGCGACCGCTGGCGGTGTGTTTCTGGGCGTCGCATGGCTGCCTGCAATCGTGGCATTCGCCGTGTGGATTGTGGTGTTCGCGACATCTCGCTACGTGAGCGTCGCATCACTCAGCGCCGCCCTCGCGCTGCCGTTCGCCTTTTTCTTCAGTGGTGTCGCGATCTCGGACCCGTTCTTCATCGCCTCGATCATCGTCGCACTGTTCGTGTTCTTCACACATCGCGCCAACATCGGGCGACTGCGACGTGGCGAGGAGCATCGTTTCAAGAGCGCGGGCAGCGACGGTGTCGGCCAGCAACCGCCCCGCACAACGCGATGAGCGCAACGTGATGAGCGCAACGTGACAGGGGCGTCACGATGAAGTGCGCGGTGCTGGGCGCCGGTGCATGGGGTGCCGCGCTCGCCGACCGACTGGCGCGGAATGCCCACGAGGTGCGGCTGTGGGCGTATGAGCCTGACGTCGCGCAGTCGGTGAACGACGCGCATCGCAATCGCTTTCTCGCGGGTGTAGAGCTGTCTCCCTCGATCGTCGCATCGACTGAGATGAAGGACGTTGTGGGCGGCGCGCAATTCGTCGTTCTCGTCGCGCCTTCGCACGTAACGCGAGCGGTCGCTGAAGCGGCCCAGCCGCATCTATCACGCGATGCGGTCGTCGTCGTCGCGTCCAAGGGCATCGAGCAACATTCACTCGCGCGCATGACGGAAATCGCGGCAGACGTGTTCGGCCGATCCGGTGCCGTCGCGCTTTCGGGCCCCACCTTTGCGGCCGAGGTCGCGCGGAACCAGCCAACGGCGATTGTGGCGGCTTGTAGCGAGCGAGCACCTGCGGAGCAGGTTCAGCAGCTCTTCCACGGACCGGCATTCCGGGTCTATACCCAGCACGACGTCGTGGGCGTGGAGCTGGGCGGTGCGGTAAAGAATGTGATGGCCGTCGCGACCGGGATCGCCGAGGGCCTCGGGCTTGGATTCAACGCGCGCGCTGCTCTGATCACGAGAGGACTCGCGGAAATGACGCGGCTTGGCGTCGCGCTTGGCGCCGATCCTGCTACATTTGCCGGACTCGCGGGCATGGGTGATCTGGTGCTGACGTGCACCGGCCAACTGAGTCGGAACCGCTCGCTGGGCGTCGAAATCGGTAGCGGCAAGACTCTGGACGAAGCACTCGCCGGTCGCGACACAGTGGCGGAGGGCGTTATCACGACGCGGTCGGCCAGGGAGCTTGCGGAACGCGGCGGAGTGGACATGCCGATCGTGGAAGCGGTCTTCTCCGTCCTGTTCGACGGTCAGGCACCGCGTGACGCGATCGTCGATTTGATGAACCGGGATCCGCGCCCCGAGCGCGACGAGTGAAGGGAGAAACCGTGGCTACCATACCAGTCCGTGAGTTCTTCTCGATCGGTGACGTGTGCGATCTTACCGATCTCAAACCGCACGTTCTTCGCTACTGGGAAAGTCAGTTCCGCTTTCTCCATCCCGCAAAGAACCGCTCCGGCAACCGTGTGTACCAGCGCCGCGAGGTCGAGCTGATCATGCTGGTGAAGGAACTGCTGTACGTCGACAAGTACACCATCGAGGGTGCGCGTGCGCGTGTCGATGAATACAGGAAGAACGGCGCGCTCAAGGCTGCAACGCGCGATGCACTCGCATCCAGCAGCGTCGATGCACTGGAGCGCGATCTCATGTGGATAGTCAGCGCGCTCGACGGTGTCGACGTCGAAGAGACTGCGGGCGACCAGGAAGAAGAGGTCGCAGAGTGATCGATCGAACCGATACGCCGGAAGTGACTGGCGTGGCGGTGTGCATCCGTCCGGCGTTCGATGCGGACGCAACGGTTGCATCAGTCGTCGCGTCTGTGCGCCGGCACATGGGCGCCGTGTTCGTGCTCGGCGTGGATGACGGCTCGCTCGACGCCACGCGCTCGGTGCTCAAGCGTGCGTGCGATCATGTCATCTGCTTCGACTCCAACCGCGGCAAGGGCGCTGCGTTGCGCGCCGCGTTCGCACATGCAGCCGAGCACTTTCCCCGCAGTCAGGTCGTCACGCTCGACGCGGATGGCCAGCACGACCCGGCGTTCGCTCCGCGCCTGCTCGCGGCGCTCGACCTGGCCGACATTGTGATTGGTACGCGCGAGATCGGGTTGCCGTCGGTTCCGCCGCATCGCCGCATCGCGAACTTCGTATCCACCGCGGCGACGCGCGCTGTTACACGCTTGCGTCTCACCGACAGTCAGTCGGGCTTTCGCGCATTCCGTCCCGAAGTGGTGGCAGCGATCGAAGCGCAGGGCGATCGTTACGAGTACGAAACGGATTTCATCGTGCGCGCGTCGCACCGCGGTTATCGCATCGCCGAGGTATCCGTCCCGACCATATACGGGCCGCCAAGTCACTTCCGCGAGCTGGTCGACAGCTGGCGCGTTGCGCGCGTCCTGTGGAGCCATCGTGCTTC
>DATNCZ010000281.1:0-18713 GCA_035553335.1 Gemmatimonadaceae bacterium | reverse complement strand
GTCGCGACTGGATAACGGCGACGGCGTCGTTTCGGTAGCAGTACGCGTACGCGCGGCGCCGGGCACGAACATCACTGCGGCAAACGTGATAGTCGGTGCCATCGAGCGACCAGCCATCGTTCGATGGACGGACAACGATTTCGTCGCTCACGTGACGATCCGCATCACGGACGCTGCGATCTGGTGGCCGCACACGCACGGCGACCAGCCACTGTACGACGCGGCGATCCGCGTCATCGCGGACAATTCGGAGATCCAACTCCCGCTGGGACGCGTCGCATTCAGAACGGTCCGTCTCGACACCGACGATGGGGACTTCGGGCTGCACATCAACGACGAGCGCATATTCTGGCGAGGAGCTTGCTGGAGCCCGCCCGATTCGTTGAGCCTGCACTGCACCGCGGCGGAATATCGACGAACGCTGGAGCTTGCGCGCGACGCCGGCATGAACATGATCCGCATCGGCGGGACCATGGCCTACGAGCACGACGTCTTCTACGAACTCTGTGACGAGCTCGGCATCGCCGTGTGGCAGGACTTCATGTTCGCCAACATGGACTATCCGGTCGACGATGCAGCGTTCGCTGCCAGCGTCGAGCGCGAGGCCGGTCAGCTGCTCCAGCGCATTGGTGGACACCCGTCGCTCGTACTCGTGTGCGGCAACAGCGAGGTGGAGCAACAGGCGGCGATGATGGGCCGTCCATCGACGGATTGGCGCAGCAGACTGTTCTCGGAGAAGCTGCCCGACCTGGTCGCCGAGCACGCTGGAGTGGTGCCGTACTGGCCATCGTCACCGAGTGGTGGTGCACTTCCGTTTCACGTAAGTGCAGGCGACGGACACTATTTCGGATATGGGCCATATCTCCGGCCGTTCTCCGACGTACGTGCGAGCGAGGTCCGGTTCGCATCGGAGGCGCTGGCGCTTTCGAACGTTCCGGAGCCATCGTTCGTCGATCGGATGGCGTGCGGTGCGAATGGAGCGGGACATCACCCGGAATGGAAGCGTGGCGTTCCGCGTGACAACGGGTCGGGCTGGGATTTCGAGGATGTCCGCGATCATTACGTAAGGGAAATCTTCAACGTCGATCCGGTCGCCGTGCGTTACTCGGATCCCGAACGGTATCTGGCACTCGGCCGCGTTGCTGGCGGAGAACTGATAACGCGCACCGTCGCGGAGTGGCGGAGAGCGGAATCCCCATGCTCGGGCGCACTCGTATGGTTGTATCGGGATCTCCGTCCCGGCGCCGGCTGGGGAGTGCTCGATCATGACGGAGGGCCGAAGGCCGCGTACTACTATCTCGCTCGCGCGTATCGCCCCGTAACCGTCGTGATGTCGGACGAGGGATTGAATGGGATTGCGATCCACGCGATCAACGACGGTCCGGCACCGATCACGCCGGTGCTCATGCTGTCGCTGTTCCGCGGCTCCGTCGCCGTCGGCGAGACATCGGTACACGTGAGGATACCGGAACGCTCGACGGTGAACATCAGCGCTGACAAGCTGCTCGGGGCGTTCACGGATGTTAGCTACGCGTACAGATTCGGCCGTCCGAATCACGATGCGGTGGTTGCAACCCTCACCGATCCGGAAACAGGGATGCTACTGGCCCAATCGTTTCACTTCCCACTCGGCGTTGGTGCGCCGCGTCCGACTGCGACCCTGTATGCAGCGGTCGACCGTATCGGCGACGGCTGCTACTCACTCACGATACGGGCTGACGAGCTGGCGGTCGCGGTGGCAGTCGAAGCGATCGGTTGGCGACCGAGCGACAATTACTTTCATATCGCGCCTGGCAGCGAGCGAACCATTCTGCTCACGACTTCCGGAGACGGAACGCGGCTTTCCGGGCATGTGACCGCGCTCAACGCATCGACACCGCTGGGCTTTCACGCACCCTGATTCGATCGTCGGCGCTCTTTGTGCAGTCTAGAGCACGCGGCGCGCAAATCTGAACGTATCGCGCAGGACCAGTGCGACGCCATCATCCGCGTCGAGGGTGTTGATACCGAAGCCGCCGTTGGCGAGCGAACAGTGGGCGCAGTCGGCGCCGCCCAGCGACAGTGCGACGTGCGTCGGACGCCCGTCACCGCGATCGGAAAAGAACAGCAGATCGGCGGGTTCGAGATCGATGATGTCGCCCGTGACTTCGCGACCACGCTCGGCCTGCATCCACGCGTCACGTGGAAGTTGAGTTCCGTGCAGCGCAAACATCGTCTGGATGAAGCCGGAGCAGTCCGCACCCCACGGCGTGACGCCGCCCCACTGGTACGATGCTCCCGCGAACAACTCGGCGGCCCGCTGAACGATCAGATCTGCATCGGGTGCGAAATAGCGTGCGCGTGCGCGATGGTTCATCGCAATGCCCCGCGTGACGACCTCGTCGGCGCCGAGCAATGCACCCAGCGGCAGCTCGATCTCCGTGGTCGCGGCTGTTCGCACCACGCAACCGATCGACATGCGACGTTCGGCACGCCACGCTGCCTGAAGAGGACCGTCGTCGAACGCGGGTTCACGCGTTACGTATCCGCTGTGACACCAGCCCGCGTAGTCGTCGGCACCGCGAACACGGAGCCAGCTGCCGTCGGCGTCCAGCACGTCCGCCTGATGACCGCGCAGCAATTGAGTCACCTGGCCCGACGACACGGCCGGTTCGGACATCAGAGGTGCGATCGGCACTCTCACCGTGACGCGGCCCGCCTGCACGCGGCCGGCGTTGCTGGAGAGTGGCGCCATCAGTGCTCCGGCCAGTCCATTTCCGGAGGTGGCGGCGCCGCGAGCGAGGACGTCGAATGACTCGCCGCCGCGGCGGGCGGGCCGCTTGCAGCGACGGCGTTGCACCGCTCGCAGCGCACGACGCCCTTGAATACGCACATGATGCAGATGAACGTGCCGCAGTCCTTGCACGGATAGCCTTCGGATGCGCGCTCTTCCTGACCGCAGCTGCGGCAGATCATGGCGTCGCGTTCGCGCAGCTCGCTCATGCGGAACCCGGTGTGCGGTACACCAGCCCGTATTCCTTGATCTTCTTGATGAGCGTTGCGCGCGATATTCCAAGCTCGCGCGCAGCGTGGGTGCGGTTGAGCTTGTGCGCACGAAGCGTGCGATGAATGTGCGCACGCTCGACGTCCATGAGTGTGCGCGGTGTGTGAACGATCCCCGGGGTCTGATCAGCCTGCAGCTCGGCCGCAAGATGTACGCGGCGCAGCACACTTTCTCCGCGGGCGACGATTATGGCGCGCTCGATCGCGTTGCGCAGCTCGCGTATGTTGCCGGGCCACGGATACGCGATGAGACATTCGATCACATCCTCGTCGAGCGTGCGCGGCGAGTCCGCCAGCTCGGTCGACAGCGTCGCGAAGGTTGCGGTGATCAGCTCGGTGAGATCATCGCGCGAGCGTGCGCGCAGCGGCGGAAGGTGAACCGGTGCAACACCGAGCCGATAGTACAGATCCTCCCGGAAACGTCCCGCATTGACCTCGCTCACGAGGTCCTTGCTAGCAGCAGCGATGACACGCGCCGTCGTCATTTCGCCATTATCCGCCCGCGCGGCGCCCGCCTCCAGCGCGTGCAGCAGGCGCTCCTGCAGATCGGGACCGAGATCGGCGATCTCTTCGACGAGGACCGTCCCGCCGCTCACCACGTCGAGAAGGCCGGGGTTCTCCTCCGACGACTCCGGATCGCCGAGAAGCTCTGCGGCGAGCAACGTCGCATCCGACGTCGCACAGTTGATCTCGACGAACGGACGGGCCGCGCGCGCGCTTCGCGAATGAATGTACCGCGCCAGCCGTCCCTTCCCCGTTCCCGGCTCCCCGATCAGCAGCGCGGTCGCGGCGTCGCTGCGTGCGAGTGCGTCCACCTGTCTCACCAGATCGTGCATGGTGCGCGACGTGCCCATCAACGGCAGAACTGCATCGTTGTCGCGCTGCCAGGTGAGGGAAAGAAAGCGGGCCACGAGAGTATCGGAGATGGTCAGGGTTCGCGGAGTGGCTGTGCCACCGGTGTGTTCTACTGACGATTTATTTGACAGTCTGGTACCAGAACTCGTGCCGCAAGCGGCTCGACTACCGCTGTAAAAGGCGCGTTTCCAATCAATTCGCCGTCCGCCTGGGCCGGAAGAATCGGGGCTGTCTCTACCATGATACTCTCACCTTGCATGTAGGTCATCGCCGGATCGGCCCTGAAGTCGCGAAACAACAGTTTATAGGTGATCCTCGCAATATCTACCACGGTGACTGGATCGAAGATACACACATCCAGCTTACCGTCATCCCGGCGAATGCCCTGGCCCAACGTCACGAGGCCGTTGAGGAGCACGCCGAAATTGGCAACGAGCACCACGGCGGCCTCGCGGGTCACGGTGCTGCCGTCGACGGTTACCCTGGCAGTAAATCTTCGGCGACGAAGGACGTGGGCGGATCCGGCAACGACATAGGCCATCACGCCGGCCCGGCGCTTCCAGGCTGGCGATGTTCCAGCGATCATGGAGGCGTCTATTCCCACGCCCGCGCCGATGACGAACCGAGTACCGTCGCCCAGGCGCCCGAGATCCACCAGGGCCTCGTCGCCCCGTACGAGCGCTCTGATCGCGCGTGGCACACTCAAGGGGATTCCGAGCGCGCGGGCGAGCAGGTTTCCGGTACCCCCCGGCAAGACGCCCACTGGCGGTCCGCCAGGCGATAGTGCGCCGATCACCTCGACGGCGGTTCCGTCGCCGCCAAGCGTGAATATCGCATCGTAGTCGCCGCCCCTCGCTGCCAGGAGCTCCGCGGCATGGCCGCGACGTTCGGTCACGATTACATCGCACGCGATCTCCAACTTTGCGAACGTGCGAATCGCGGACGTGATCGAGCGTGCACCACGACGTGAAGCTGGGTTCGCAATCAACAGTACGCTGCGAATCTGCGCGCGGTCCACGCTGCTCCGCGCGGCGTGCATCAGAAACGCCAGGAGCGAAGGAAGTCGATGCCGAGCTGCGGCGGCGTTTGCTGAAATGTCTGCAGCGCCCCCGGACGGGCGCACAGCAGATCGGTCGTGCCGGGCTCGACGCCTAGCTGCGCGGTATAGCTCTGACTCAGCCGGTACTCGAGACGAAGTCCGAGATTACGCTGGAAGCTGGCTGCGCTACGCAGGTTTTCGGCGCAGAATCCGGTGCTGAAATTTAGAAACAGGTTGTTGTTCAGCTGCTTGCCAACGAGGGCACGAGTGTTGAGCAGATTGCTGTAGAAAGTCGCGTTGTCGGCGGTGCCGGGGGCCTGTGGTGCAAGAAGCGCCGGCGTCTGAAGCTCCACGACGTCGAACACCGATCTAGGAATCGCGCTGCTGATGATGTTGCCTGCGGAGCGTACGGCCACGTTCGCGAGCTGATTGACGTACTGCGCGGAGGTGTAATCGAGCGCGAACGCGGGCTCGCCCGTGATGAGATAGCTGAGAAGATCGGACTGCGAGAGCGGCAGGTTGTCAGCGCTGGAAAGTGCGAGCGACGGAGCCGAGAGAGTTCCTCCGATGGTCGCACGAATGCGGATGTCCTGGCCATTGAGGCTCTGCGCCGGCTTGCGCACGGTATTGATCGCGGTGATGTCGAGTGCCGGATCGAGATCCGGCGTCCCGAAGAATCGCAAGGTCCCCTGCTCCACGTCGAACGTGGGCTGGACGAACGGGACGACGTCGAGGCGATAGGTGCCGCGCACGGTGTTGAGCTGACCATCCAGCGCAAGCTGCGAGCGCTCACCGGTCACGGGACTTCTGCCGAGCGTGACATTGAGCGAGCCGCCGAGCTTGATGTTCGCTTCGGCCGATCTCAGCCAGACGTCATCACCGATGCTGACGGACACGTTGTCCAGACGCAGGTTCTTCGTGAACTCGCTCGGCGCGGTGGGTAGAATCGCGCGGTTGCTCGCGACGGTGGTATCCACAACATCGAGCAGCTCCGGATCGTTGAGATCGACGAGACGTTTGGTGATCAGCTCTGGGATGTACACGGTGCCACGATCGACGCGCACGGCACCGGTTACCCTGGCGCCGGTGTATGGACCGGTGAGAGAGATTGGCGAGGTGGTGCTGACATCGAGCGAGGCGAGCCCGCGTCTATCCACCGCGCGGAAGTTCTGCGCCGTCGCCCTGAGCGCGAAGACGGGATTGTCATACTGCGACAATGCGACGTTTCCAGTGACGTCGAGCGTTCCGCGACGCTCGCGGGCGGTAGTTGCGGAGAGCTTCTTCAAAAAGACGGTGTCGCCGCTCAGCGCGATGTTCGCGTCCAGGCGATCGAGGCGAACGCCCATCGGCGCAATCGTCGCGGCACCGCTATCGACGACGATGCTGCCGTTGAAATGCGGATGAGCGGTGGTGCCACTGACGTCGACGCGCGCAGTGAGAGCGCCGCGAATGTTGCTGACGCCGCTCCCGAAGAGTTCGAGCAACGCGAGGCTGAGACCGTCCGTGCGCAACGATCCGTGAATCGAATCACCAAGGAAGGCGATGTTGCGGATCGCGACCGATCCGCCCTGCGTGCGGGACAGAATCACGGAATCGACCGTCACTCCGCGCGCGCCGGACTCCAGATGCACCGGCGAGCCCAGCGAGTACGAGTTGACGGAGTCGACGTCCACTCGGGCGGAATCGACGCGGAAGTTCACGGCACCCGAATCGCCGCGCGAGACGTTGCCCGAAGCCGAGGCGCGCGCGGAGCCCGTTCCAACGAAATCGGCGCGGAACGCCGCGTCGGAACCATTGCTGATTCGCAGGCCGACGGTGGCCTGACTCACCGGAACCGGGCCGGCGGAAAGAGTATCGGCCGTCAGTGCCACCACCCCGCTCGGCTTTGCGCCGAGGTCGCGCATAGCATAGCTGG
Source organism: Gemmatimonadaceae bacterium (assembly GCA_035553335.1). Taxonomy (GTDB): domain Bacteria; phylum Gemmatimonadota; class Gemmatimonadetes; order Gemmatimonadales; family Gemmatimonadaceae; genus Fen-1247. The sequence continues at coordinate 11,862 of DATNCZ010000281.1, read as the reverse complement.
CGTGGAGACTGCGCACGCGAGCGGGACCAGCGATGACGTCGCGCGCGGCCGCGGTGCCTTGTGCCTGCAATGCCGATGGCGCACCGCTCAGCGTTCCCTTCACCGTGACTGCGCCTGACGAGACACTGCTGTGATCACCTGCCGCAGGCAGCGATCCGTCGCCCAGCAGTCGCCGAACGTCGTTCAGCGATGCAAGGTCGACCTGAAAATTGAGCGAGCCCGTGCGATTTGCAGCGGATGCGATGGTTCCGCGCGCGTTCGCGACTGTGCCGCCGGTGGCAAGCATCAGCGTATCTACAGTGATGAGCCCATCGCCGAGGCGCACCTTCGCCGATGACGGCAGCAATGCAGTATTCGCTACGCGCGAGTCGATCAGCGACGCAGATGCGGACCCGGTAAAGTCGGGCAGCGAATCACCGGTGATGTCGATCGCGTACGTTCCGTTCAACGAAGTGTGGGGGAGCGACTCGTTTCCAAGCAGGGTCCGCAGATTCGCGTTCGACACGCTTCCGGTACCATGCGCGCCGTAGTTCGGCGGATCGGCATCCACGCGGCCATCGAAGGCGAGTGTTCCGCCGTCGCCGGAGAGAGAGGTGGTGAATCGAAGGTCCGGGCTCTGACCCTGCACGCGAATCGGGCCACTCAACGACTCGCGCAGAGGGAGGTTGACATAGGACTTGCGCAACGTCTCGAACGCGAGTGGCTGCGCCTGCAGATCGAGATCGTATGTGAGGTACAGATCACCCCAGGTCACGCGTCCGTTGCCTGACACGTGCGACTGCGGACCGTCGCCGTCCTGATGTGTGAGCTGAGCGTTGCTGAAACGAACGTCGAGCCAGCTCGAGTCGAGCACTGCAGTGCCCGATACGGTGCCGTTCAGGCGGGGGAAGTTCTTGTTGAGATACTGCAGAGTTCGCAGGTCGAGCGTCGTGACGTTCACGGCGAAGTCGTGAAATTCGGTGAACGCCGGCGAGAAGATGTTGAGCTCGCCCTTGCCGCTCGCCACGGTCACCGCGCCGGGTACGTGAGCGTCCGCGAACCTGAGTTGGGAATCTTCGACATGAAAGCGAGCGAGGTTTCCACCCGACGCGCGCACCGTTCCCGTGATATCGCCCTGCCAGTCATACGGGAACGGCTTGCCGTTCAATGTGCGGAGCAGATCGAAATTGACCGGCGACGCCGTGAGCTGGACGCCACTCACGATGAGCGTATCCTCGCCAGTCGTGAACGTCATTCGCCCACGCAGGTGGGAGCGCGTCGAGCGTACATCCATGTTGCTGAGCGCGAAATCGGTGAGGTGGAGCTGCTTAGGCTGGGTGCGAATGTCCAGGTCCGTGCTGCCGGATCCGGTCCGCGGGAGCGTCGGATAGACCCATGCGATGTCATTCAATGACATCGAATCGGCATGAACGTGAATGTCGTATCGGATAGGAAGGTCGCTTCCCCATACGATCTTTCCCTTCGCTCGTCCGGTCGAAGCCGGAAGGTTGACGCGTGGAAGGTCGAGCCATACAGAGTCGCCGAGCTGCCTTACTACTCCGGCCGTGTTGGAGAACAGAAACGGCGGATCGGCCTCCGCTACCTTCAATCCGGTAAAGCGGAACAGCATTCCGGCCGTATCCGGATTGCTGATGCGCGCCGCAGGAAGGTCGACATCAGCGGCAGTCCAACGCCAGGTTCGAGCGAATCCCTCGGCGGTGCGACGAATCTCGTGGTCCTTGCGTGTCAGCTCGAAATGAATGGCGCTATCGAGGGCAGCGTGTTTCAACCACGGAGCAGGGTGCCATGGAAGCGTGAGTATGAACGTTGCGTTGCGAAGCTGCGCCGAGTCCATGACGATGAACGGACTGGGCTGCTTGGGCTGAAATTTGGCCGGTTTCGATTCGCGAAACACCTGCCGGAAATTCCAGTCACCGTTCTCGTGCTGGCGGATGTACACAACCGGATGCTCGACGCGGAGATTGTGGAGCAGCACGCGTCGGTCCAACAGATCGCGAAGGTCGTAACCCACCGACACGCGTCCCGTTGCAATGAAGAGCGAGTCCTGTGTATCACGAATGGCGATGGAGTCGATGGTGACTCCCGTGAAGAAACCGTCGCTGATGTGCCCCACGTACAAAGATCCGTGGATCCTTTGTTTGAGCGCCGAGACGACGAGCCGGCGAATCTGCTCGCGGCCACGATCCGTCTGCGTTATGCCGAGCACGCCGAGCACGCCGAGCGAAAACAGCGTGAGCAGCGCAGCCGCGCTGCCAAGAACGATCCGCCCGCGAAGTGTCACGCCCTAGAACGCCTGGCCGATTGCAAGGCCGAACGTGAGACGCTGTCCAAAAGACCTGTTCGTGGGCGGCTTGTAGCCGGCACATACTCCGGGCGCCTGTACCGCCACCGGATGCGCTGGATCACTGTAATCCGTCGTCACTCTGAGCGTATTGCCGGGTGCCACGCACGGAAGCGCGCCAGCGTCTGCATTGCTCTCGTAATACAGGGGGCCGACAGGCTGCGGATACGGATCGTAGCCGACAACGACACGAACGGGGCCAACGGGAGTCAGTGCAGCAACCTGAACTCCAGGCGTGACCTTGATCTGATAACCACCGAACGTGGTACCAGCACCGCGGTTCCACACATCGCCCGCATCGACGAAGACGCCGAACTGGAGCACATCGGGCAGCACGGGACTGCGAAGGCGCAGCTCGAGATTGGCGACGACCAGGCTGTTGCCGCCGACCGGGACCACTCGCTTGGGCTTGGCTGTGCCAAGATAGCGGAAGTAGGTGTTGGTCTGTCCACCGATATCCGGCACAGTCACCGTGTCGTAGGAAGGCGCGATGTATGTGACGGCGCCGAGCTCATTCTGCGCGAATCCGCGTACGGAGCTAGGACCACCGGCGTACAACCGCTCTTGCGGCGGAATGAAGCCGGCGTTCGTCTGGAAATTGCGACCGAAGACGAGCCCGCCTCGAACGTGCATCGCCAGCACGTTGCCGCCGCCGATCGCGATGTATCGCGACGTCTCGGCGAGCAATGTGTTGAACTGCAATCCGGAGTCCGAGAGCACGAGAGGAGACGCGTGCCGTACCTCGAAGCGCGAAAGAGTTCCGGAGGTGGGGGCGATCGGATCGTTTGTCGCGTCGTGTACCACCACTGCGTTCACGACTCCGAGCCGCTGGTTCCGTTGAACGCGGTCACGTTCCTCGGCAGTACACAGGTTGAACACGGCACAGAACAGCGCAGGTTGCGATTCCGTTCGGCCGAAATCCATGGTGTAGCCGAACGTCACTGGCGTGCGTGCCCAGCGCTGATATTGCAGCGACGCGACGCCTCCTATCAATGTCGTCCGCACGTACACCTTGTACTCGCTGACGCGGGACGTGTACGCTGTGAGCGTCGGCACCGTGCGAAGTCCGAAGAACACCGGCTGGCGCAGTGTGGCGCCGAGGTAGTAGTTGAGGCGCTCGCTGTACGGGTCCGCCTTCGCTTGCGGGCAGAGGTCCGGCGCACCGTCGAGCGGGCTGCCGATGCCGATCTTGGAGACTCGTCCCTGAATCGTCAGATGGCGCGCACCGTTCAGAAAATTGTAGTCGTCGAGCTCACCCGTGGCGCGGAAGCAGTCCAGCGTACCGTAGCCGCCGCCGAGCCGCGCGGCGTGCATCGTGTTCTCGGCGAGTGAGACGTTCAGGGGTGCAATCGAATCCGGGCCAACTCGCGAACCTCCGGCGCTGTCCAGAGCAATCGCGACGTGCGTGTAGGCGTCGGTCTGATAGAGCGCGCGCTGCGCGTCGATTAGTGCCTGCTCGCGGTAGAGCGCGCCGGAATCGATGCCGATCACGCGTCGTACCGTACGATTGGAGATGTGCTGTTTCTTGTTGCGTGCAGGTGTGACCGCTATGGCCACACCACCAAAGCGGGTGAGCGCTCCCGGGGTGATGGTGAGGGTGTCGAATGCGACGAGCCCACTGTCGGCTGTACCGAAGCTGCTGTGTGCAGTGACGGCGGGATAACCGGCGTTCCGGAGACGTCGCGTCATGAGGTCTATTGCAGCGTCGATTTTCGTTCGGTCGAAGCGCTGGCCTGGCGCGATGGGAATACCGGCCTTGACGCTGCTCGCGTTCGGCAACGAATCGAGGCCCTTGATGACCAGACTGCGCAGCACGGTTGCGCGCCCTTCGTGGATTTTGAACTCGACACGGATGCCCGAGCGTCCTGCGGCGATCCGCCCCGTATCGACCGTCACGGCGGGGAAGCCGCGTCGGCGATAGAAGAGGATCAGGCGCAGCCGATCGTTTGCGAATTCCTGTTCGTCCAGACATCTGCGCGCGGAGAACGGAAGGTCGAGGTAGCGCCGAGCCCACGCTGAGGGCGTGGTTACGATGGCGTTCGCCAGCTCCGCGTCGGTGAATTCGTGATTTCCGATGAAGTCCAGCCCACGCACCTCGGTGTCGCCCGAGTGGCAACCAAGGTCCTGTCCACTGGCGATAGTTGGCAGAGCCAAGCAGGCGGCCAGAACGGTGGCCGCGGTGATTATCCTCTTGATGATGTCCGCGGTCACAATTGACGCTCTAATGATAGCCCGGTAAGTTCTCGCCTCGCACCCTATAATGTCAACAGTTGCCCATTCGCGAGGGTTTCGCCCGTCGCGCCGTGCCATCCTTGCCGGCCTCGTAGCCCTGTCCGGCGCGGCCGGCCTGTCCGCTCCTGTAGCGTGCAGCGGCCCAGGAGTGCCGGACCGCCGAACGCTGATCGACTCCCGCGACAACTACGATCCCAGGTCTCTCGATCCGGCCCTCTCGACGGACGTCCCGACGGGGCGCGCCGTGTCCTACGTGTTCGACGGACTCACGCGCTTCACGCCGAAAGCCGCGGTCGTCCCGGATCTGGCAACGTCGTGGGAGCTGGCCTCCGATGGGATAACCTACACGTTCCATCTGCGAGACGGCGTTCGATTTCACGATGGCACGAGCTTCTCCGCCTCCGACGTGAGGCACTCGTGGGAGCGGGTGCTCGATCCCGCTACAAAGGGCGGCCGCGGATGGCCACTGTATCCGATCCGCGGCGCGCAGGAGTTTGCAGCTGGCAAGGCGCCGAGCATCTCGGGGCTTAAAGTGGTGGATGACAGCACCATACAAATCACGCTCACCGAGCCGTTCGCGATCTTTCCCAAGATGCTCGCGATGCCCGCAACGGCGATCGTGCCGAAAGTGACTCCGCCCGACTTCGGCGAACACCCGATCGGCACCGGGCCCTGGAAGTTCGTTGCATGGCACCACGATGACTACCTGCTCTTCGCGCGCAACATGCAGTATCACGATGGTGCCCCGCTCGCGGATTCACTCGAGGCTCGCATCATTCCGGAGTTGAGTACTGCCGAGGCGGAGTTCCAGGCCGGCAACGTCGACGTGCTCCAGGTTCCGGCGCAGGAATCACCGTCGTGGGAATCCAACGAGGAAACACGTCCTCTGCTGCAGTCGGCCCCGTCGCTGCGCTTGATCTACGGTGCCATCAATACGACCCGCGGGCCGCTACGCGACGTGAGGGTGCGTCAGGCGATCAATCTCGCGGTCGATCGAGGCATGATTCTGAGACGGCTGATGGGCGGACGCGGCACACTTGCAGCCGGCGTGATTCCGCCATCGCTCGATGGTTTCAATCCATCACTCGCTGCGTATCCGTACGACACTGCGCGTGCACGTGCGCTGCTCAAGGACGCCGGTTATCCCAACGGAATCGACCTAGAGCTGTGGACGTCGCAGAGCGAGCAATTCCCGCGCATCGCGCAGACGATCCAGGCATACCTCGCGCAGGTCGGCATCCGCGTCAAGATCGTTCAGCGCGACGCGTCGTCGATGCGCGAAGCGGCGCGGAACGGCAAGACCGACATCGCCCTCAAGGACTGGTACGCCGATTATCCGGACGCCGAGAATTTTCTCTATCCCCTGTTGCACAGCAACAACCGCGGCGTTGGTGGCAACGTATCGTTCTTCAGCAACGCTACGTTTGACAGCGTGGTTTCCAGAGCGCGCAGGGAGCCGGACGATCAGAAAAGGTTCGCGTTGTATCGCGAGGCGGATTCGCTGGCGCACGAGCAGGCACCCATGCTGTTCATGTTCTTCTATACGGAACTGTACGCCGTACAGCCATGGCTCAAGGGATTCACCGTGCCGTCGATCTTCACCGGCGAGCGATGGACCACGGCGCACATCGAGCGGCCGCCAAAGACGGCACCCAAGTGACGTCATACATCATTCGCCGGTTGCTGCTCGCAATACCGACTCTGTTCGGTGTGCTGGTCGTCACCTTTCTGCTGCTGTACATCGCGCCGGGCGACCCGGTGCAGGAGATGGTGGGCGAGCGCGCCGATTCCGCGACGATAGCGAGGCTGCGCAAGGAGCTGCGGCTGGACGAGCCGGTTCTCTCGCAGTTCACGCACTACGCCGGCGGCGTTCTCCGCGGCGACCTCGGCACCTCATACATCACACGCAGGCCGATTCTGAGCGACGTGCTCGAGCGCTTCCCCAAGACGCTGCTGCTCGCCGGCACCGCAATGCTGTTCGCTTCGATAACCGGGATTCTCATAGGCGTGTTGAGCGCGCAACATCCAGGCGGCTGGTTCGACCGAATATCGCTCGGCGGAGCCTATCTCGGGATTTCGTTCCCCGTGTACTGGGTTGGATTGCTCCTGATACTGCTGTTCGCGGTGACACTGCACTGGCTTCCGCCGTCGGGATATGGCGGAATTCGACATCTGATTCTTCCGGCGCTCGCACTCGGAACACGCTCCGTTGCATTTCTCGCGCGCGTAACACGGTCGGCGATGCTCGACGTTCTCAACAGCGACTTCGTGCGCACCGCACGAGCGAAGGGATTGAGCGAGCGCGCGGTAGTTCTCAAGCACGGACTGCGGAACGCACTGATCCCGGTGATCACCGTGCTCGGCCTCGACTTCGGTTACTATCTCACAGGCAGCATACTCACAGAGACGATCTTCAGCTGGCCGGGACTCGGGCGCTACGTGGTCAACGCAATCTCGCGTCGCGACCTTCCGGCGATTCAGGGGAGCGTGCTGTTCCTGAGCGTGATCTTCGTACTCGTAAACCTGTTGACCGACCTCGCATATGCGAAGGCGGACAAGCGTGTGAATCTATGACACAACTTAGACAGAACATTTCCAGCGGCGGACCCTGGGAGGATGTGGTTGGCTACTCCCGCGCGGTGCGCACCGGCAATCACGTATTCGTTGCGGGCACGACCGCGGTCGGTACCGACGGAAATATCGTCGGCGACGGCGACGCATACGCGCAAACAGTGCAGGCACTGCGCACGATCGAAGCCGCGCTGCAGAAGGCCGGCGCGAATTTATCCGACGTCGTGCGCACGCGCATGTTCGTGACCGACATCTCGAACTGGGAAGCGATCGGACGCGCGCACGGAGAGTTCTTCCGCGACATCAGACCCGCGGCGACGATGGTGGAAGTGACCCGCCTGATCGACCCCGCGATGCTCATCGAGATCGAGGCCGACGCTGTGATCGCGGGTTCGTAGCGCGACGTCCTGCCGCGATCCGGCGAGACCTACTCAGGTCGTGGAGCGTCAGTCGAGATCAAACGCCACGAGCAGAGCTTCCTTCAGCTCAGCCAGCTTCGGCCGTGCGAGCGACCCCACGTAGTGAGTCAGAGCGGATTTCGGGACGAGGAGAAGCTGGTCGCAGTTGACGACCGATGCGTGTTTCAAACCTTCGCTGATCCCGACCGCAACCTCGGTGGACCGCCCATCTTCGTTCGTGTTGATCGCAGCGCAAACTACCTTGTCTGCCTTCGAGTCGCAGAGCGTTTGCCGACTCACGACTACGACGCACCGCGCACGTTTCGGATCGTTTCCGGGTGCAGGTGAAACACGGTAAATCTCGCCTCGGGTCAGACTCACTCGGGCCAGGATTGCAGACTTAGGAGGTCGTCCGATTCGCGGTTAGTGATCTCCGCACTTGCATTGATAGCCTGCAGGTCATGCGCTCGACGCGCCCATCGCAGCATCGAGCGGAGATAGGCACGCACCGCGCGTTCCACCAGGGCCGAGCGTTGAGCCTTCCCCGCAACTGCGTCTGCGGCACGTAGAACCTCACCCGAAAGACTCACCGAGGCTTTGGCCTTTTTTTCATGCTCGCCGAGCAAACGCTGCACTGTAGCGGCGGTCTTTGCAGGGAGGATTGAATTCATACTACTAATGGTAGTATAGATGCTGCTACCTTTCAAGCCACCATACACCTGGGCCGTCTTTGCCCACGGACAGTTTCAGTCGTCCTTCTGCCCGAACACCGCCATGTTCGAGCTGTGTCCCGGCGCGACTTTCTTGTCGGGATGGACCCAGTGCACTGCCTGGTTCACCGCCGTCGCGGCTTCGGCGAATCCTGTCGCGATGAGCTTCAGCTTTCCGGGATAGGTGCAGATGTCACCCGCGGCGTAGATGCCGGCGTGGCCCGTTTCCATCTGACTGTTCACGACTATCTCGTCGTTCACGAGCTCGAGTCCCCAGTCGTTCAGTGCGCCGAGATCGCTCACGAAGCCGAGCATCGGGAGGATCACGTCGCATTCCACACGCTCCAGCTCCTTGGACTTCACATTGCGAAGCGTGACCGAGTCGAAGTATTCGCCGGCCGAATGGATGTCGTGCAGCTCGTGGAATGTGAAGATCTTGGTGTGACTGGTGTGCACGGAGGCGAGGACGTCGGCGACAGTCGCCGCATGGGCGCGAAAGCGGTCGCTGCGGTGGACCAGCGAGATTGCTTCCGCCGTGCCGCGCAGTTGCTGCGCCCAGTCGAACGCCGAATCGCCGCCGCCGATGATGATGACGCGCTTGCCCCGGAACTGTTCGAGATCGAGAACGCGATCCTGAATGCCCTTTCCGTACCACGGCTCCGCGACCGCCTGCGGCAGCCGGCGCGGCGAAAACGCTCCGATTCCGGCTGCGAGAACCAGCGACCGGGTCGGAAAACGATCGGTGCTGGTGACCAGGACGAAGTGCCCGTCGTGCTCCTCGAGTCCGGTCACATGTTGATCGAGATGGATCGGCTCGCCGAACTGGGCAGCCTGGCTTTCGAGCGAGCGAACCAGATCCTTTGCCAGCACCTTGGGAAAGCCGGCGACGTCGAATATGTATTTCTCGGGATAAAGGGCCGTGAGCTGGCCGCCGGCTTGCGATAATGCGTCCACGACCTGCGCGCTCGCGCCGCGCATTCCGCAGTAGAACAGGCCAAAAAGTCCGGTTGGTCCGGCGCCTAATATCGTTACGTCTTTGATCTCGTGCTCCATAGTGGCGAAATTTACCCGGATATGACTATGAAGATCTATACGAAGACCGGCGACGCTGGCACGACCGGACTCTTTGGCGGCGGCCGAGTGCCGAAAGACGATTCGCGCGTCGAGGCATATGGTGCCGTCGATGAGCTGAACGCAATCCTCGGCGCCGCACGCGCGACTGGCCCGATGCCACGGGTCGACGAAGTGCTGGTTGCGGTGCAGCGCGACCTCTTTGCGATCGGCGCTCTTCTGGCGACGCCGGACGTCGAGAAGATGCAGGCGCACCTCACGAAGGCGCGCATCGACGACGCTCGTATCGAGGAGCTCGAGCATGCAATCGACGCGTGTGACAACGAGCTGGAGCCGCTCAAGGCATTCATCATTCCGGGCGGGACTCCAAAAGCCGCTGCACTCCACGTGGCGAGAACGGTGTGCCGGCGCGCAGAGCGCAACGTCGTACATCTGCAACACTCGGTGGAGCTTCCGAAGCTGGCGGTGGTTTATCTCAACCGTCTGTCCGATCTGCTCTTTTCGCTTGCCCGCGTCGCCAACAAGCGCGCCGGCGCCGGCGAGGTTACGTGGTAGATAAGGCTACGCGGCCAACGCGAGATCCTGTCTCATTCATAGATGCTGGCGGCTACGAGATAAGCGTGGCCGCCGGGCTGCTCGCCCGCGCTGGCGAGATCGCGACCGGCGCGGCGCCGGCACATCGGTATGCGGTGGTCTCCGACAGCAATGTCGCGCCCTTGTACGCTTCCCGGCTGGTCGAGCAGCTCGGACAGTCGGGCGAATCGGTTCCGTTATGCACGGTTCCTGCCGGCGAGGCGCACAAGAACCGCGAAAGCTGGGCGGCGATAACCGACCAACTGCTCGCCGCCGGACTTGGCCGCGATTCGGCGATCATCGCCCTGGGTGGGGGAGTCGTTTGCGACCTGGCTGGCTTCGTCGCAGCCACGTTCATGCGCGGGGTGCCGGTGGTCCACATACCGACCACCCTGCTGTCGATGATCGATGCGTCGATCGGAGGCAAAACCGGCGTCGACACGCCACATGGAAAGAATCTGGTCGGCGCCTTTCATCAGCCCAGCGCCGTGATAATAGATCCGGAAGTGCTTGATACGCTTCCAGTTAGCGATTTGAGGGCGGGACTGGCGGAAGCGCTCAAGCACGGCGCGATCGCCGACGCGGCCTACTTCGATTTCATCGCCAGCTCGGCGCCTCTCCTACTTGCGGAGGACCCGGGCAAGCGTGACGTTCCTGCCCTGAATCACGTCATCGAGAAGAGCGTCCGGCTCAAGGTCGGGGTGGTCGCCGCTGATGAACGGGAAAATGGAGCTCGCAAAGCCTTGAACTTTGGCCACACTATAGGACACGCGATCGAGCTGCTCAGCGGATTCGGCATGCGACACGGCGAGGCCGTCGGAGTCGGGATGGTGCTGGAAGCCGCCGCGGCAGAACGTGCAGGTGTCACCGACGCCGGCACCGCCTCGCGCATCCGCGAGGCGCTCGAGAGGGCGGGACTTCCAACAACTCGTCCAGCCGGACCGTCGGTATCCAGCATCCTGGAATCGATGCGGGGCGACAAGAAAAGCCGATCAGGCGAGATCGAGTATGCCGTGCCGACTCGTATCGGAGTGATGGCGGGCGCGGGCGCAGGCTACACCGTCCGTCTGTCGGACGCCGTTGTCGCCGAGGTCCTCGCGTGAAGCGCTGGGAGGTGGGCCAGGCCGTAGTTGCCGTTCTCGCCGCCGCGGTCTTCGTCAAGACCGGAATCGCTCGCCTTCCCAATGCCAATCCAGAACCGTTCCGTCACCCGCCCGTGCTGGTGTATGCCCCCCGGATGCTGCCGCCGCTGATCGTCCGGGCAGAACGGGCCATCCCCAGGATTCCGAAGCTCAAGAGCATTTTCGCTCGGGCCCCGGTCGGCAAGCCGCTCGAGGTTTCGTTGACGCAGTACTGCCTCCAAGGGACGACTCGCCGCGATCACCCGGTCAGGGAAGGAATCGTTGCGGCCGATCCACGCATCTTTCCTCTGGCACACTACGTCGAGCTGTTCCTCGGCAAGCACTACCTCGGCCGCTTTCTCGTGGATGACACCGGCGGGAAGGTCAAGGGAAGAACGCTGGACATCTGGACTCCGTCTTGCTCTGAAGCCAGGAGATTTGGTCGCCAGCACGGGACCGCTACACTGGTCATGAAACCGGAGAATTGATGTCTGCCTTCACCACGTATCTGATCGGCTTTTTCGTGGTAATTGTTGGCCTGGCGATAGGTGCGTATCTGTTGAACGTGCCTACGACATGGATTGCAGTCGGCGTGATAGTGCTGGTTGGGCTCGGGATTCTCAAAGCCACGAGCCGCGCGCGTCAGAAAGACCCACCGAGCGAGTGAGGCGACTGGCAGCGCAGTAGTTGGGGACGCGATTGGGACCGGTCGGCGCCAGCGTCGCGCCACTTGGGTGACAGATCACATTCCTTTGGCACGAAATATGGCTGTTGACCAAACTGCAAGCGCGCATTAGTCTGACTGCTTCAGCCCATCATTGGAGCGTCTATGCCGGCAGCGGTCG
>DATNCZ010000280.1:0-2924 GCA_035553335.1 Gemmatimonadaceae bacterium | reverse complement strand
GTACATCTCCTGCAGCTGAGATCCGGTACCGAAGTAGTCACGGACTTCCGATGTGAAGTCGTTGCCGGGATCGGTCATCAGATTGTGCGCCTGCCTGGCATAGATCATTCCATGCAGCATCAACGAATTGATCGGGAAGAGTGCCCCTGCACGGACGACGTGCTCGTACGTATCGGCGTCGCGATACGTGATCCAGCGCTGTCTGCTCGTGCCGATTCCAGCGAAGTCGTGGTCCTCCCCGCCACGCCAGATCGAATCGGCGTAACGCAGCCAGAACGGCGAAGGATACGTGCCGGTCGTGAGGTTCACATACAGATCCGGCTTCTCCGTGCGCAGTTCGCCAATGAGATGGATCGCTGCGTCAAAGTCGCTGTCGAACGGGCTTCCGGGATAGGTGCTCGCATAGTTTCCCGTGCCGTCGAACTTGAACTGGTTCACGCCGTACTTCCGGATCATGTCGATGCACGTATCGCGGAAGTGCTTGTAGTACACCGGACCGGAAAGTGCGAACCCGTCCTTGTTCGTCTCGTAGCCCTGCGCCTTGCCGTACTCGATGCGCTCCTTGTGCGGCTCACCGTACCCGCCCCACGGTGACATCCAGACTCCGGGTGCAGCGCCGTATTTGCGAGTTGCAGCTTCAACGTTGGTGAATCCGTTGGGGAATCCCGAATTGAAGTGCCACAAGGTTTTCGAATCGTCCCAGCCGTCGTCGAAGAGAAACGAATCGAGCGTCACGCCGCGCTTGTCGTGGAGCTCGGTTCCGAAGGCTGCGATGGCAGCAAGCGCATCGGCCTCTGTGTACTTGTTGAAGTAACCGATGTCGTACCACGAATTGTAGTGCAGAAAGGTGCGGTATGGATGTGCACGCTCGCGTTCCACATATGCGAGAAAATCGCGTCGCAGCTGGCCGGGATGTGTCACGCCGACGACGGAGCTGAAGTCGATGGCAGTGCCTGGTCGCAGCGGCAACGTGCGCGCCATCCGGCAACGCACGCGGTCGCCATCCACTGCATTGTTCGCGAGGGGATGCTCGAATGCGAAGTATGCGTCCCCAACCACGATCGGCGTGCCGCGCACGGTTCCGGGTGCCATCGCATTGCGCGCGTTGAAGTCGAGCAGGGCGATCTCGTGTACCGGCACCTCTCCGCCCAGCGCGCGCAAAGTGATTTCCTGGCGAACGTAGCTCGATCCATCGCGCAGTATTCCACGCCATACCGCTTCGATACGTCCGGCCGCATCCTGCAGCGTCATCGTAACCTGATGCCCCGCGAGCCGCTCGGCCATGCGCGACGCGCCCGCATCCGGGGACAGTACTTCTGTCCGCGGCGCGGATGTGATGCGCATGTCGCCCGCCTGGATCGTCGACTTGTCCGCGAGCGTCAGGGTGAATGCTTGTGCGGATACGGGGAGGGCCGCGTTATTGAGCACGTCGGTCAGCCGAACCGGACGAAACGAGCCGCCTGCGGTGGTCCAGATCGCAGTAATGGTATCATTACCGAGCGTGAAATCATCTGCTGACACAGCGGCGCGGCTGGGGAGTGGTGTGACGGGTCCGCCGAGCAGGCTGAGTCCTTCCGCGAAGCCACTGCGGCCCAAGCCGAGCTGCAGGGCGCCGAGTCCGACGGCGATCCGGCCGGTCCGGTCGAGGAAGTCGCGCCGACTGAGCCCGGGACGGGACGTGGCGGGGGGCGATGAATTGGAACGATCCCGGCTATCCGCCACAGGTCCGTGCTCCTTATGTATGCGTGTTGCGAGCGGATCGGAATCGATCGCCGTGGTGGCGAGATTATAGCCTGGGTGGGCGGCGGTCAAGGAGAGGCAGCACGTTATTCGCGCCTCTGGCCGCTCGCGGACGGCAGCGCAAATTCTTCAGGATGAATCACATGCGACTATCTGGCGCCTTTGGACGTTTCTGGATCGTGATGGCGTGCCTCGTCGGCATGGCGCGGCCGTCCGTAGCTCAGAAACCAGCCACGCATTCCTTCCAGATTGCAAAGGGCGCGTTTCTGCTAGACGGAAAGCCGCTGCAGATCATATCCGGCGAGCTGCACTATGCACGCATCCCTCGCGCGTACTGGCGCCATCGTCTCAGGATGGCCAGGGCGATGGGTCTCAACACCATCGCGACCTACGTGTTCTGGAATTATCACGAAGTGCGGCCCGGCGTATTCGACTTTCACACCGGGAATCGCGACCTTGGCGAGTTCATCAGGATCGCGCAGGAGGAAGGCTTGTGGGTGATTCTGCGTCCGGGACCGTACGTCTGCGCGGAATGGGACTTCGGAGGATTGCCATCGTATCTGCTCAAGACGCCGGCGGTGGGTGTGCGCAGTAACGATCCTCGCTACATGAAAGCCGCGCGGAGGTACATCGACGCGATGGCGAAGGAGATACGGCCATTGCTCGTGACGCACGGGGGCCCGATTCTCATGGTGCAGGTGGAGAACGAGTACGGCTCATTCGGCTCGGACTCCAGCTACAAGGAAGCGACTCGCAGAATGCTGGTCCACGCCGGCATCGATGTGCCACTGTTCACAGCCGATGGCGATTGGCTGTTCAAGAAGGGCGGGATTCCCGGCGTGTTCGCGGCTGCGAACGGTGAGATGAATTACGACAGTCTCACAAAGCGAGTCGACGCATTCAACGGTGGCGGCGGTCCATACATGGTCGCCGAGCTCTATCCAGGCTGGCTCACGCACTGGGGGGAACCATTTCCCGTCACACCTGTCGACAGTTTTCTTCCCGCGTACGACAGTCTGCTGAAGCGGGGTGTGAGCATCAATCTGTACATGTTTCACGGCGGTACCAACTTCGGTTTCACGTCCGGCGCCAACTATACAAAGGCGATGCCGATCGAGCCGAGTATGACGAGTTATGATTACGACGCTCCGCTGTCCGAGGCTGGATGGGCGACACCCAAGTAT
>DATNCZ010000279.1:0-7951 GCA_035553335.1 Gemmatimonadaceae bacterium | reverse complement strand
CCCGCGATGGAGATTCCGGGACAGGGTACGTTCGCCATCTATATCCTTGGAGGCGCCGAACACGGATTGTGGCAACCATGATTCCCGGTCCCGACCGACGCATCACCACTCACGATCGCAAACCCAATGGCAAGCTAGCATGAACACACGCAGACAGTTCCTCATCAGTGCACCGCTCGGCGTCCTTGGCGTAATGGCAGCGTGCAAGGACGGCGCACGCGAATCGTCGGGCGGCGATGCTGTTGCTTCGAGCGGCGTAGCATCGGCTGCGGGGACCGCGATGGCAACCGCGGCAGCGCCAACCAGTGTCGCGAATATTCCCTCTGACGCACCGACACTCAACTGGATCCCTCGGCACACGGATCTCGTGTACACGTTCGGCGGAGCGTCTCCGAAACAGCACATCAAGTCGGGCACGCGCATCGTTACATGGACGGAAGACTGCTTCGACGGCGCAGTGAAGACCGCAGCGGATCTCCCCTCCAAAAAAATGGCCGCCGGCCACGACAATCCGCAGACGGGCCCGTTCTACGTGGATGGCGCCGAGCCGGGCGATACGGTCGCGATTCACATCGTGAAACTCGAGCCTGCGCGCTCATATGCGGTGTCTTCTTTCAGTCCAGGGTTTGGTGCACTCGTCGGCAACGATCAGACCGCGATGCTCGGACCGGATTTCCCGGAGACGACGTGGCGATACGACGTGGACGCGAAACGCGCTGCGGCTCGAACCACGTCGGCCGACGGCAAGTATTCGTGGTCGGTGCCGCTTGCGCCGTTTCTTGGCTGCATTGGCGTCGCACCGGCCGGCGGTGAAGTCCGCACCACGATCGTGCCCGGTAATTTCGGCGGCAACATGGACTGCCCCGAGGTGCGTGCAGGAAATACTGTCTATCTGGGTGTCAACGTACCCGGCGCTCTCCTGTCCTTCGGCGATGGCCACTACGCGATGGGCGAAGGCGAGATCATGGGTGCCGCGATCGAAGGCGCGATGAACGTCGAGGTGTACGTCGAGCTGATCAGGAAGAGTGCGACGCCGATCCCGCGAATCGAGAACGCTGACGAGGTAATCTTTGTCGGATCAGGTCGTCCGCTCGAGGATGCCGCTCGCGTCGCATTCAAGGCGATGATCGGATGGGTGCGTGCGCAGTCGGGCATGTCGCTCATGGACGCATATCAATTCGTCGCGCAGAACGCGAAGGCGCCGATCATTCAGCTCGTTGATCCGGAGTATACCGTGATGGTGAAGATCGAGAAAAGTAGAGTGCCGGGTGCGGGGCATACGTGAGTACAGTCAAAGTTGCACTCGCCAACATACGATACGCGGCGACGCCCGATGAGTCCGTTGCGCTGGCGCAGGCGGCGGTAGAGAAGGCATCGCTCGAGGGGGCGCTCATCGTCTGCTTTCCGGAGTGCTACGTCCCGGGCTATCGTGCGACGGGGAGGATGGTGCCACCGATCGATGCTGCATTCCTCGAGCGCGCGTGGTCAGCCATCGCCAGAGTGGCGGCCATCGCGGGCGTCGCGGTGGTGCTTGGAACCGAGCGCGTGGTCGACGGCGCGCCGAGGTTGACAGCGCTGGTAATCGATCGAGACGGAACGATCGCCGGTTTCCAGGACAAGGTGCAGTTGGACCCGTCGGAGGAGAGTTTCTACGCGCCGGGTATCCAGCGCGCGTGCTTCCAGGTTGGTCCGCTGAAGTTCGGCGTGGCGATCTGCCACGAGGGGTGGCGCTATCCTGAGACGGTGCGTTGGTCCGCGCAGCGCGGTGCGCACATCGTGTTCCATCCGCATTTCGCCGAGGCCGAACCCGGCGGCTATCAGCCAACCAGCTTTGCGGATCCCCTGAACACGTTTCACGAGAAGGCGATGCTGTGCCGCGCCGCTGAGAACAGCTGCTATTTCGCGAGCGTCAACTACGCGAGCGACGGTTCGCCGACGACATCGGCAGTAGTGCATCCTGACGGGACGGTGCTTGCGTGGCAGCCGTACGGCAAGGAAGGGTTGCTGGTCGCCGACGTGGACACGGCCGTGGCGACCGGGTGGCTCGCCACGCGGTGCAGGACTATGTAGCCACTGCGCATCCACGCATTGCGCGATCAGTATCTTGCGGAGATTTGCCGATCCGATCCCTCACGAAAGGAGATGTGATGTCCAATCCGTCCCAGGTTCCTGCTGCAAGTGGCATGAAAGGTCCGATCAGCCCGCTCTGGCGCGGTGTCATCGTCGCACTTTTCGCGGTCGGTTTGCTCGGGCATTTGCTCGCCGCGAGCGCCATTGGCGGAACCCGCATGGCGTACACGCACCACGTGTTGGGTTTCTTCCTCATTCTCGTCGTCACGGGTGCCATCATTGTAGCGCTCGGACGGTGGCTCTGGCGCGATCGTCCCGCTGTCACGTGGCTCGTTGTGAGTGCCGTGCAGGCCATCTTCGGTCTCATCATCTACCTCGATCGGTTTCGCGTAGCGTAACAGAGCGGCGCTCGCCCGATGAGGCGAGCCGTCCAATCTGGCGCTTGAACCGATACCACCCCATCGCGAGCGCGTCCATGAAATCACTCGAAGTAAAGGTGCCACCTCCGGCGGTTGCAGCAATCATCGCAGTCGCGATGTGGGGCACATCCCGGTTGGCGCCGTCGCTCCATGTGTCCGACACTCTGCGGTTGAGTGCGGCTGCAGTAATGGCGTTGATCGGTGCCGGCTTCAGCATTGCAGGCGTCACGGCGTTTCGCCGAGCGCGAACGACGGTAAATCCCACGACGCCGGAGCGGGCATCTTCTCTGGTCAGTTCGGGCGTGTTTCGAATTACACGCAACCCCATGTACGTGGGCCTTGCGTGGATTCTGGGCGCATGGGCGGTATTCCTGTCCTCCGCGTGGGCGCTGCTGGGGCTGGTTGCCTTTGTGTTCTACATGGACCACTTCCAGATAGCAGCCGAGGAGCGCGCGCTCGCCAAGTTGTTCGGTACGGAATACACAAGCTATCAGGCACGCGTACGTCGGTGGTTGTGACGCCTGATGGCCAAGTCGAGCGATTAGCTTCTCTTCATATGCAACAAAAACCAACAGCAGTTCCGGACAGCTCTGCGGTTCGCGTCGCATTATGGCGCGCTCTGCACGTCGAGGTCGATGCATCTCCGCACGTCATCAACGACACCGTCGGTCTCGAACTTGTTGCGCCCGAAGAAAATTGGCGCAGCCGGCCCGACATGGATCCCGACGGCACGCGCGGGTTCCGGGCAGGAATAGTTGCCCGCGCTCGCTTCGTCGATGACCTTGTCACCGAACAGGCCGCGCTCGGCGTCACACAGTACCTCATACTCGGCGCCGGACTCGACACCTTCGCGCAGCGCAGGCCGGAGATCGCCTCGCGCATACGGATATTCGAGATCGACCAGCCGGAGACGCAGGCGTGGAAGCGCCAGCGCCTGATCGATCTTGGCTTCGGCATTCCCGACGGGCTGCGATTGGTGCCAGTCGACTTCGAGGCAGGCGATGACTGGTGGGACCGGCTCACGGCTGCGGGTTTCGATGCGAGCCGGCCAACGGTGGTCGCATGCACCGGCGTCACGATGTACCTGACGAGGGATGCAGTCGCGGCCACACTGCGCCGCCCCGCGACGCTCGCCACTGGCTCGACGCTGGCGATGACGTTTCTTCTGCCTGCGGAGCTCACCGAAGGCAAGGAGCGGCAGCAGCACAAGGAAGTCCAGAAAAACGCGCGAGCGTCGGGGACACCCTTCCTCAGCTTCTTCACTCCGCCGGAGATGCTGGCGATGGCACGGGACGCAGGCTTCGCGTCCGTCGCTCATGTACCCGCGGCCGATCTTGCCCAACGCTACTTCGACGGCCGCACCGACGGACTGCGGCCGTCGAGCGGAGAGTCGTTTCTGATTGCGACTACCTGAGGGACAGGGCTTGTAACGGCGAGTGACTCCTCGCCGGAAACCGGGTTCGGGTGCATCATTATGGCGATGCCGACCCCCAATCTCGCCGCCCGCTTTCGACGCGCCGGCGCTCACCGCGACGACTTCAGCAACAGTGAGGAGCTGCGCGCCACGCTTCAGCGGCGACTTCGTGCAGTTGCGTGGGTATGCGCAGCATACAACGCCGGTGGCGCAATCTTTGGCACACTTTCGCCGATCATGCGCGCGCGCACTGCAACGGCGCCACTCTCGGCGGGGTCGTCATACCTCTATGCGATTGTAGCTGTCCTGTTCGTCATCGCAGCGCAGCTGCTTCGGCCCGGCTCACCGCGGCCACTCGGCAGGCTGCGTCTGTACGAAGCGATCATCTTCACCTTCGGCGCAGGACTTTTTCTTGCGCTCAATATCTTCGACTACTCGACGCTGCAGGATGTGTATTCGAGAGCGCCGATCGACATCGCGCTGGGTACGGCGAGCTTTGCGGTATTCCTGATGGTCGCGTATGGCGTTCTCATTCCGAATCCTGCGCGGCGAACTGCGATTGCGATGGCGCTGTTCGCGCTGACGGGGCTCGCGCCGGATGTGTGGGCGCTCGTCGCAGGCATGCTTCCGGCACCGATCGCGCCAATCGTCTTCGGATTCAAAGCCACCGTGCTCACGCTCACAGGACTCATCGTCTG
This sequence comes from Gemmatimonadaceae bacterium, assembly GCA_035553335.1. Taxonomy (GTDB): domain Bacteria; phylum Gemmatimonadota; class Gemmatimonadetes; order Gemmatimonadales; family Gemmatimonadaceae; genus Fen-1247. The sequence goes on along the minus strand of DATNCZ010000279.1, from coordinate 3,350 downwards.
GTTTGGATCTTATCGATACGAGATCGTGGCGCGTCGCGAGGCCGCAGCGCGCGAACTTGGACAATACATACTCGGCGAGCAGCTCGGCTCGGGTGGCATGGGCGATGTTTTTCGCGGTGAGCATCGGATGCTTCGGCGTCCCGTCGCGATCAAGCTGATCAGCGCGGAGCAGGCCGGCAGTCCGGATGCGCTCGCGCGCTTCGAGCGTGAAGCCCAGGCGACGGCGCAGCTCACACATCCCAACACGGTGCAACTCTTCGACTATGGCCGGTCCGAGGACGGCACGTTCTACTGTGTCATGGAATTGCTCGACGGCGAGACGCTCGAGAAGATTGTCGAGCGCGACGGTCCAATGCCGGTATCGCGCGCCGTTCACGTCCTGACGCAGCTCTGCGGCGCGCTCGCCGAAGCGCACGATCGCGGACTCGTGCATCGCGACATCAAGCCGAGCAACGTGATACTCGGCAATCGCGGTGGAATGCCGGACGTCGCGAAGCTGCTCGATTTCGGACTGGTGACAGCGCGCGGTGCGGGTACTGCGGATCCAATGGGTGCGACGCTCACTCAGGCTGGAATGATCGTCGGGACTCCGGAATTCATGAGCCCCGAGCAGTGTGGCGACCCGAGCGAGATCAGCGCATCGTCGGATATCTACAGCCTCGGCGCACTCGGATACTTTCTCGTTACCGGCCGCTCGCCGTTCGCCGGACGGAATTCGATGCAGATTCTGGCGGCGCATCTGTACGAGACGCCGCCAGCGCCATCGACCCACGTCGCAGACATTCCGCCGGAACTCGATGCCATACTCATGCGAGCGCTCGCGAAGGATCCCGCCGGCCGCTTCGAGAATGCGCGAGCGATGGCAAGAGCGCTGGACTGGAACGTCGCTCAGGTGCCCGCGTAGCTCCTTACGGTTGGACCGCAGGAAATCACCGACGCGCTCACATCCAGGGGGATCGATATGACTGCAACACCGAAGTGGCTCAAGCCCATTGGTATTATTGCACTGATCTGGAACTTGATCGGTGTTATCGCGTTTGTCATGGATCTCCGCCTCACTCCAGCAGATGTTGCGAAGCTGAGCGCCGCGCAGCAGGCCATGTATGCGGCCCGTCCTGCATGGTCGGTAGCCGCGACCGGTATTGCCGTGTGCGCTGGCGCGCTTGGCTGCATCGGTTTGATCATCGGCAAACGATGGGCCCATCCACTGCTGGTCCTGTCACTGCTCGGTGTGATCCTTCAGGACGTATCGCTGTTCGGCATGAGCGGAGCGATGGCGCAGGCTGGATCGACGGCGGTCATTCTGCAATGCGTCGTGCTCGTCGTCGCATTGGGGCTGGCCGTACTTGCGAGCAAGGGGACGAGGAACGGCTGGCTTGCCTGATAAGGTACACCTGCCGCTGTTCGAGCCACGCTGGCATCATGCGGCTGACGGACTGGAATTCTCCGCGAGATACGTCGCGATCCGTTGCATCTGCGACTCCCAGCCCTTGCTGTTGCCGATGAACGCAGGCGTCCGGCGCGACTCTGGCAACGCGTCGAATCCTGATTCCACTACGACGAGCAGAGTACCTTCTGGAACTTCGTCGAGCGTGAATACGACGAGCGTGGTCGGCTCGGTAGAATAATCGGCCGACATGTCGATTGCGTTCGGATGCCAGCGAAAGGAGAACGCGTGCTGTGGCTCGATCGCTTCCACCCAGATCGTCATCATGACATGCTCGTAACCCACGTTGGTAACGTGTCCGTTGATGACAGCGCCGGGTTCAAAAGCCGCGGTGAGCTCGACGCCGAACCATCGGGTGAACTCGCGGACGTCCGTGAGCGCGCGCCAGACGCGTGCGCGCGGGGCGGAAAGGACGACGGACTTCTCGATTCGGTCGGTAGAGGATGGCATTTGATTGTCCCTGATGAAGCGTGTCGATTACACCGGTTCCGACGATATCACCAGCTTGAACCCATCGGGATCGAGCAGCCGAAACATGCGCACTCCCCTCACGTCCGCCGGCTCCGTCTCCAGTACGGCGCCACGTTCCCGCACTCGCGTCGCCAGCTCGTCGATGTTCTGGGACGTTGTCAGTCGGAGTGACATTCCGGCGCCCTTGATCCGGTCCGCTCCCTTCGCACCGTTGTCCTGCGTCAACAGGATGGCTATGGGCCCCGCTCTGAGCGATACGGCGAATATCTTCCCGTCACGCTCGTGTGTCTGTGCAACCGTGAAGCCGAGCACGTCGCGATACCATGCGAGGCTGGTTTGAATGACACTGGCCGTCAATGACGCCGAGAGTGTGTTGGCGATGAACGGCTCTGGTTCGTCGCCTGATGTACCGGCGCCTGCGACTGCTGGGATTGAGTTCATGAGATATCTGATACGGGACAGAGAATGATTCCATACACAAGCGCATGCGAAATCCGTGCAAGCGATCCTGGGGATCACAACCTGGTGCCACGCGCCGCGCTCCGTCAACGCCTCCGGCGGCGTCGCCTGCGAGCCTGGCTCAGTGGAGTCACCGCTGTGGCGACCCGCCGGCAGCACTCGCGCCGCCTTCACCGTGGACGCCGGGCAACCCGGATGCTTGATTACATGAGCTCGGTATGCCGGGCAGAGAGGCCTCACTGGAGGGATCTGAATCACCATGCCGGACCGCCACTACAATGAAGACGAGGTCGCGGCGATTCTCCGTGCGGCCGCGGAAGGCTCCGACTCGCGCACGCTGCCAGGCGGTCGCGCTGGATCGAAATCTCACGGATACCGGATGGGAACTCCTGGTCGTGCATCTCCGCTGGGTCACGCTACGCAGGCGACAGATGGATGACGTAGCGGCGCAACTGACACAGGCGATGCAAGATCCAACGTGATTCCCGTCATTTCCGTCTCGAGACTGGGTAAGCGCTACGGGCGCACTGTGGCAGTGCGAGACGTCTCGCTGGAAGTGTTCGAGGGTGAGATCTTCGGGCTCATTGGTCCGAACGGCGCCGGCAAGACGACCACGATGGAATGCGTGGAGGGCAATCGCGTTCCCGACGCAGGGACCATTTCGGTACTCGGCCTCGATCCGCGGCGCGATGCCAACGCCCTCCGGCAGCGGATCGGCGTGCAGCACCAGGAGGCGCAGCTCCAGAAACGGATCAAGGTGTGGGAGGCAGTGGACCTCTGGGCGTCGCTGTATCCCCGTGTGGTGGATACCGACGCACTCCTCGACCGCCTCGGGCTTGCAGCGAAGCGCGACTCATGGTTCATGACTCTCTCGGGTGGACAGAAGCAGCGGCTCTTCATCGCGCTGGCGCTCATTCATGAACCCGAGGTAGTGTTCCTCGATGAGCTCACCACCGGACTCGATCCACAGGCG
>DATNCZ010000278.1:0-5263 GCA_035553335.1 Gemmatimonadaceae bacterium | reverse complement strand
CGGCAAGCTGCCGTCGGACCCGGGGTATCCGCTCAAGTAGTCGTTGCCACGCAGATCGCTGTAATCATGCGCAAACCCGCGTGGCTGGCAGAGGTGATAGTTCAGTCGATTGCCGTGACCGTCAGTATTCTTCTGGCGCTGTGGGTGGATCAGTGGAAGCAGCGCAGGGCAGCGCGCGAGCTCGCGACTGAATCAATGTCCAACTTCGCCACGGAGATACGCCAGAACGAAGCGCGCGTCGATGACATTCTATTGTATCACGAAGGGCTTCGCTCGATACTGAAGAATGCGGAGAAGTCGCACTCGATACACACGCAGGCGGAATTCCAGAGCTCGGTAGGAATCGACGGCCTGCGCCCGCCCTTTCTGCTGCAGACAGCGTGGCAGACCGCGACCTTGACCGGCGCGCTTACACATCTCGACTACGAGACGGTGCGCGCACTCTCGCTCACGTACACGCTCCAGGACCGCTTCCGTGAAGACAGTCGCGCGGGCTTCCAGTCGATGATGCAGGCCAGCAACTTCAAGCCTGGTGACGCCGACCTAGCCGTGCGCAGCGCCGACAATTATCTGCGCGAAGTCGTGACGTCGGAAAACGACCTGCACGCGACCTACGAGCAGGCCGAGCAGGTGCTGGGCAGGAAACTCAAGGAGATGGGCGTGGCGCAGAAGGCCGACAGCGGCCCGGCTCCGTCACCGCCGCAACCAACGACCGGACAATGATCGCATATCACGACTTCGCGCCACACCTCATCAAGCGCGGCATGCTTCACGCTGATCAGATGGAGAACTTCGACGCGGCGGTCGCGGCTGCCAACGAGTGGATCGAAGCGAACGGCATCGAGCCCACGAACGTCGAGACCGTCGTGCTCCCCAACATCACGCTGGACAGGAGCGAGGGGACCAACGACGGACGGGTGGAGACGGAGGAGGCGATGACGTCGGTGAACGAGTGGTACCAGTTTCTCCGGGTCTGGTATCGGACGTGACTGTAGATCTGCGCGAGTCGTTGCAGAGCGCGCTCGGCGATGCGTACACGCTGGGCGCCGAGCTCGGCGGTGGCGGCATGTCGCGCGTCTTTCTTGCGGACGACACGAGTCTTGGCCGACAGGTTGTCATCAAGGCTCTTCTTCCGGAGCTTGCATCCGGAGTATCGGTGCAACGCTTCTCGCGCGAAGTACACGCTGCAGCGACGTTGCAGAGCCCGCACATCGTGCCCGTGCTTTCGGCGGGCCACACGACCGACGAGATCCCGTATTACATAATGCCATTCGTGCGCGGCGAGTCGTTGCGTGTGCGGCTCGGACGCGGACGCATTCCGTACGCGGAGGCGGTCCAGCTTGCGGGCGACGTTGCGAAGGCGCTTGCAGCGGCGCACGATGCGGAGATGGTGCATCGTGACATCAAGCCGGATAACATCCTACTGACGGGCGGCGCAGCCTCCGTTACGGATTTCGGGATTGCGCACGCGCTGCACGAGGCGCGGACGGCGGCGGCGGATCCCACGCTCACGAGCCTCGGGACGTCGCTCGGCACGCCGGCTTACATGGCGCCGGAGCAGGCATGCGGCGACGCGATAGATGCGCGCACCGACGTGTACTCGTGGGGCGTCGTGACGTACGAGATGATTGCCGGACACCATCCTTTTCCGACCGCGCATACGGCACAGCGACTGATCGCCGCCCAGATCGCCGAGCGTCCCGTCTCGCTGTCGACGCATCAGACCGGGACGCCGGCCTGGTTCTGCAAGCTGGTGATGAGCTGCCTCGCGAAGGAGCCGGACTTGAGGCCTCGCGACGGTGTTGCGCTGGTCCACGCGGTGGAGTACGGCGAGGCCGCGCAGGGCAGCTTACCGTTGGGAGCGATGATGCGAAGGATGCTCGGCCTCGCACCGCGCGACGCCTAGAAAAGCGCGACTGGCCTGCACCGGCGGCTCGTCATTCGCGCCGCATCGCATTCCGCATTCCAGCACGTTACATTCTCCATCGGTCCATCTCCGCGTTGCCACTCGGCACAGCCGAGCAACATGCAAGGCAACAAGCGTTGATGCGAGACCGCGCGCTCACGAAGTGACGCTACTGGCTCCTTCAGGAAAACGATGCGCAACTCGACTCCCGTAACTCCCCCGGCCGCGACAGCCAGCGCAGCATCAACTGCCCGGATCGTCGTCCACGACGAAGCATCGGCCAACGCGCCCGGCCGGCACTGGTCCGACATCGTGGGGTGTCTTGCATTCCTCGCGCTCGCCGCATGGGATGTTCGCATCGCTCCGACGGTGTCGTTGGCGCTGATACCGGTATTCGCGTACGAGGTGGCGGCCGGACTTGCGTTCCTCGGCCGGCGACGTGCACGCGCGTCGGTACGCGGGCTGGGTCCGCGCATCGCGGCGTACGGCGGGACGTTCACGGTGCCACTGTTTCTGGCGTTTGCGGCATCACGAGAGCCGTCGTGGCTGACGCCGGTCACGCGTACGTTTCCGACGATCGCACACTTGGCTGTACCCACGGGCGGCGTTCTCATCCTGAGCGGCGCGTGCATGTCTGCGTGGGGACTGTGGTATCTCCGCTACTCGATCAGTCTCGAGCCGGCGGCGCGCGGGTTGGTTACGCGAGGGCCGTATGCTATCGCGCGGCATCCACTGTACCTGGCATACACGCTGAGCTACGCGGGGGTCACGATTCAACACCCGACGATTCAGGTCGCGATCCTCATGGTGATCTGGTTCGCGATGACATGGGCGCGCATCAGATACGAAGAGAATGTTCTGATGGCGGTGTTTCCGGAATACGCTGCGTATCGCATGCGCGTCGGTGCATTGGGGCCAATACATCTACCGACCGTAGCTCGCGTCTATCAATAGACGCTAGGCAACCGATCGCGCCGTTCGTTTGTCGGCGCGTTCTAACGCGGGTGGCAGTGCCGCACCAAGTGATGCAAGGAAGCCACAGTCACGCGGCGCTGATTCGCGGACGGGTGCAGCGTCGGGATGCACGGCATCGATACAGCCTTCGGCCTGGAGCTATGTCCATGCGCACCGCAAGTCCCCAACGCGTAAGGATTTGATTCGATCAAATGGCTGCAGTGTGGCTCTTGTTCGAGGGAGCAGTCGTAAACAATTGCATCAGCGAGCGAGAAGTGGCACACCTCTGGCCAGCCCGCCACTAACGTCTGTTACGGAGGCGCTTCGGTGATCGGATTACCGGGGCGTACACACCCTTCATTTTGTTAGGAGAGTCTCGATGAAGAAGCTCACCGGCAGTTTCCGTTCATTTCTGACGGACGAAGATGGCGCGACGATGGTCGAGTACGGGATGATGGTTGCTCTCATCGCCGCTGTTTGTGTTGGCATTGTCGCGACGCTCGGTACGCAGATCCAAGCTGCGTTCAACACCGTTAGCGGTACGTTGCCAGCGGCATAGTCTCCAATTGGCCGGTCGGCGTCACTCGACGATACGCCGGCCGGCCGTGTTCGTACGATGTCACCTCTCTCCCGTCAGCGCGGAAAGATCAATGCGACAGATCGGTCTGAATGTGCATGATTTCATCAACGATGACGATGGCGCGACGATGGTTGAGTACGGAATAATGCTCGTGCTCATTGCTGCCGTTTGTGTAGGGATCATTACAACGCTCGGCCCGCAGGTCCAGGCCGGATTCAACAGCGCTAGCGCAGGGCTATAACACCCCGTCGACTGCCGGCAGGCTGGCTGATCTAAGGCGGGTAGCAACAATTCGGCTCCCGGATTCCGGTTACGCATGAAAGCATCTTTGTTCGCAGGTTCAACAATTTCGGTTGTCGGCTTCGCGATATTCGCGACGCTGCTGCTGTGCGCCTGTGTATCCGACTTTCAACGTAGACGGATTCCGAATAGTGTCGCGGGCCTTCTCGCTGCAACTGGATTGGCCTATTCCGCTGCAGCCGCAGCAAGGCCGGCCCATGCGTTGCTGATCAGTCTCGGCGGATTGCTCTTTGGTCTCGCGTTGTGGCTCCCGCTCTACGTGGTTCGGTGGTTGGGAGCTGGCGACGTCAAGCTGTTCGCGGCTGCGGGCGCGTGGCTCGGTCCGGCGCGGACGCTCGATGGCGCACTCATTGGCGCCCTGGCAGGTGGAGTTCTGGCCCTGGTGTGGATGCTGTTCGCGTATGGCGTCAATGGAACCGCCGCAACTGCCGCGCTGGCGATAGCCAATCCACGCAAGATCGTGAATCACAGCGTCGATGTGAAATCGCGCCGCGCGATTCCTTATGGCGTCGCACTCGCGTTCGGTGCGATGGCGGCCGCCTTGCTACCACTGGCGTAACGGAGGATCGCATGCGTCTGACCAGACTCTTTCGCCGAGATGACGGTGCTGCGATGGTCGAGATGGCCATCGTGCTTCCGATCTTTCTGTTGCTCGTGTGGGGTGTGATCGACTTCGGGCGCCTCCTGTTCACGGCCAACAGCATGGCGAGCGCGGTTCGCGAGGGTGCGCGAGAGGCAGCAGTGCTGGCCGATCCGGTTGCAAGCCAGGCTGTGGTCAAGGCGCGCGTCGAAGCTGCGTTCACTCCGTTCGGCAGTCCTCCAATCACGGACGCCGAAATCACCGTCGATGTCACAACCGTGCCAGGCAGCGTGATCGTCAAGGTCACCAACTATCCCTGGCCGACGATAACGCCGCTCGCATCACTCCTTGGCGCCAACATAAACATCACTCGGCAGGCGACGTTTCGCCTCGAGCGAAGTACCGGTTGATCCTCTTTGCAACACCAACACACGCGACTCGCAGTTTCGTAACGCCTACACGCTGAGGTTGGACCGATGGCTGAACGACGGTACACGATGGTTCTCTATGGCGCTCTGATTGTCGCGGCCATCGCGACGTTCGGCGCCTACCGCATGCTGGGATCGTTGCGCGACCAGACGCGAGTCCCGACTCGGCCGGTAGTCATCGCGACAAAGGATCTCCCGGAAGGGGTGTCGCTCGACCGCCTCGCGCTCACCACGCGAAACTGGCCGATCGCGACGGTTCCTGTCGGCGCGTTCTCGTCGGTCGACTCGGCGGTAGGGCGTGTCACGCGCATCGCCATCTTCAACGGCGAGGCGATAGTGCCGGGACGGCTGGCGCCGGTCGGCGCGGGCGCTGGGCTCGAGCAGAAGATCGCGCCGGGGACACGCGCGATGGCGGTGCGCATCAACGATGTCGCGGGCATAAGCGGTTTGCTTCAGCCGAACAGTCGCGTCGACGTTCTCGTGACTCTCGCCGAGGATGCGAACAACCGCGATAC
>DATNCZ010000277.1:0-22874 GCA_035553335.1 Gemmatimonadaceae bacterium | reverse complement strand
CCTATGGCGCTACGACTGCAGCCCTATTCGACTGTCTCTCGCCGATTGCTGAATGACGCGGCTCGCGGACGCCGCTGCTTCCTGATCGGTGCCGGCGTTTCAATGCTTCGGCCGACGCATCTTCCATCGGGCTGGGAACTTCGCGACATGGTTATTGCGGGGTGTCGTCTCTGGACGCGATACGGCAGCGTACTGGCGAGTCCTGCAACGTTCGGCGCGATACAACTCGTTGCGACGAAGTCGCGCAGCGAAACCAGCGCCGGCGCTAATCCAATAACCGGAATGACCGCGACGCACCCCACTAACCGCGCCACCGGCGGCCGACGCCAATCGCCGCGATGATCAATAAGACGATTGGAATTAAGAGGACGATCAGGCCTATGTGGATGAAAATTCTATAAACTGTCGCTCGTCAGCGCTCGGGGCTTGAATACGACGCCCGGCTGGCCGTTGCACTCCATGTTCGCGAACTCGCAGCGCTCGGCGAGGGGATCCGTCGACCGTGCTGGCCGCGGCTCGCCCGTTGCGCGCACGATACCCGCAGTGTCGACGACATATTGTCGCATGCACTCCGCGCCATAGGGATCGCATAACACGTCCAGGTGGAATCCACCTGCACCACGAACGTACCGTGTGAGATAGCGGCCCGAGCGAAACACGTTGCTGTCGAGATCCGTGCGCCGCTGCGCGCCGAGTACGGACAAGTCCGACAGGTTACGACGCTCATGCAACCCCGGCGACGCGAGCAACGCGGAGAGCGTCACCGGGTATCGTCCGCTGGATTCGCGCGCGCGGATGAGCAGCGCTCGAAAGAGGACACTGACCTCCAACGGAAATCCTTCGCTCACGGGCATTCGCGATTGAGCCGGCTGATCGCGCTCGCGCGTGTAGACGCGTCCCGCGCACGTCGACCAGAGTGTGCGACCGTCGACGCGTGATGTCCTGGTGCTGGGCAGCTCGCCGTTGAAGGTCGCCGTGAACGTGCAGCCCATCGTCGCGCCGGCATTGAGCGTATCGGCGGGGCTTACGGAGAGCACGATCGTGTAGTGAGGTGCGATCGATGGCGACGCAAGGGACGCATCGCATCCAGCCGTCGCCACGAAGCCGGCGAGGCCGGCTTCTTCCGGCGGGAGATGACCGGCATGCGCCATCCGATACGCGCTCGCGCACAGAGCCAAGCCTTGCAGCGCTCGCATCGCCGTGTAATCGGCAGTGTAGAGGCCCCGATCATCCGTCTGTACGCGATGTACGGCGGAGAGCTCGATGCGCTCTACGGCTCTAAACGCAACGGACGCAAACGCCACCGCACCGATAGCGCCGGCGATGAACGTGGCGTCGCCGAGAATGTCTTTCCCGACCACGCGCCACAACATCCACGCGTTCATCAGGATCAGGACGATCAGACTGAAGGCGCGGAGCGTAAGCACGCGTTCGCTGCCGAAGAGGCGCACGTACGCCGACACCAACAGCAAGAAGCCCAGAACTCCGATCGCGGTCAATGCTGTGCCCGCGGCGAGGCCGCGTGACAGTCGTTGTCGCGGTTCGGGTTGCGCCCGCTGCGACAACAAGAAGATCGCGGTGTATGGTGCGAGCGCGGCCAGGGCGATGATCAGCGCCCATGGCCAATACGTGAATTCCGCCGTCCCATTTGTGCGCGGGATCGGGATGATGCCCGGAACCAGCGCGAGCAGGAGGATACCGACGACGAGAATCGCACGCGCGGCCGAGTGGTGTCGTGAGGCTCTCATTCTACGAGGAAGACTTGGCTATTCGAGAGCCCGCAACGGACCAATGGTCCGGAGTCCGTTGTAACACACTTTCCCATCACCGATCCGCCCCTCGCCGTAACAAAGGTGTTAGCCATGTCTTCAGAGACTGCTATTGCCCATCCCTCCGCCTACGCGCTACGTCATCATCCGAAGCTCGCACGTCCGAACTGTCCACGTCACCTTCCCCCGGACTAGGCGGCAGAGATGGGTCGTGGCGGACGGCATATATAGCGAGTCGCCAGGAAGGCGCAGCGTGCGTTGACCGATGAAGACGGCGAACACCGAGTCGCCTACCGGTATGAGGCGCGAGACGCGTACCTCATTCCGCGCACGTCGACTGTTGCAGTCGGGAACAGCGTCGGGCGTGTATGGCTGACTGCAGACATCTTGGACGAGGCCGGTCATCATTAGTTGATTCACGACGGCTTCGGAAAGTTGTCCGGATGCCTCATATGTCCCGCTATCGGACATGCGTTGCGTGCCCAGTGCAACTCCACGCCCAGTCCTAAGGATCCCCGGGACATTGAGTACCGCGATGTAGGCCGCCCCCGTGTCGACCGCGCCTGGTTGTCGAATCCTAAAGGCGGTGCACGCCGACGCCTGAATGCTGGCTAAGAGGGAAGCGACGATAAGCGCTCTCATTGACAATGACTGTGTAGATCCGTAGGCCGTACCGTCATATGCAGGAACTCAAAAACAGTTTCCCAGGCCTAAGGGCGGATCGCTGACGAGCATCGGCATTCCTTATGCGACATGATTTCTTACTATGCGTTGAGATCTTGGACTGGGTACGCTAGGAAAATCACGCGCTCTACCGCGAAGGAGGCCAGGGCGGAGCTACTCGTTTCGGAGAGCAGCCATGGGATCCGCCTTCGCGGCCCGTCGTGCCGGCCCGTACGCCGCTCCCACGGCCACGAGCATCATCGTGCCGATGATCGCCGCGAGCGTCAACGGATCTGCGGCAGAGACACCCACTAAGATCAGTCGCATGACCCTCCCGGCACCCAATGCCCCGAGTACGCCGATGGCAATCCCCACCGCGGCGAGCATTGCGCTTTCGCCGAGCACGAGTCGAAATAACTCCGCAGTCTCGGCGCCCAAGGCTCGTCGAATTCCAAATTCTCTCATACGCTGTGCGACGACGAAGCTCACGATGCCGTAGAGCCCGATGAGTGCGATCGTCGCCGCTGCCGCGGCGAAACCAATCATCGCTCCGGTGAGTACCCGGTAGGGCGCCGACGCGTTGTCGACCAGGGCCGTGAACGTCTGCACTTCGGTCACAGCAAGATCGCGGTGGAACTCGTGCACGGTCGCCATCGCTGCCCGCGCGAGCTGCAACGGTTCCGCGCGCGTGCGAATGACGAACTGTAGGGCGTTCGTCGGACGTTGCGCGAGCGGCAAATAGAGCTCGCCAAGCGTCGTGACGGCGAGCGGCCGCCGCGCGTTCGGACGCGTCTCCGCGGCCACACCCACGATGCGCCACTGGGCATTGTCGATGACGAGCGTGCGGCCGATTGGATCGGCGTTCCCGAATACGATTCGCGCCAGGTGTTCGTCGACAATCGCGACGCGTGGCGCGTCGGCGCGATCGCTTGCGTCAAACGAGCGCCCACTGCGAATGGAGATACCGAGCGTGGAAAAGTAGCCAGCGCCGGCGACTACGATGCGGGCCGTGCTCTCCTGTCCATTCAAGGCGGCAGCACGCCCCGCAACCGTGAATGCCTCCGTCGGCGCGGCGGGACTGTACGGAAGTCCGAGCGCCGACGATACTGCGACGACGTTTGGAAGTGCGCCGAAGCGTTGCGCGAGGGGTGCCCAGTAGCGGGCGTCGGATCTCGGCTGCCCGGCGACCGCCGGTGGAGCGGTCACGCGAAAGGTGAGCGTGCTGTCGGAACGGAATCCGTCATGGGTTGCGCGCTGGTTGGCAACGCTCCGCGCGAGTAACCCGGCGGACCCCAGCAACACGACCGCAAGCGCGACTTCGGCGACGACGAGGCCGCGGCGCGTGCGGGAGACTCCACCGCCCGCCGACGCGCTCCGCGAATCCGATTTCAAGCCCTCGACCACCCCGTCGCGCGTGAACCGCAGCGCAGGCAACAATCCGATCGCGACTCCAGTGAGCACGCTCGTGATAAGCGCCGCGGCCAGCGCCGGTCCGTCGAGATGCAAATCATGCCAGCGTGGAAGCGCCTCCGACACGAACGCCGGCATGAGATCTCGCACGAGCCGAATGCCGACGGCTGCGACGGCGGCCCCGGCTACTCCACCGACGAAGGTGAGCAGCGTCGTTTCTGTGAGCAGTTGCCAAACAATCCGCGCTCGGCTCGCGCCGAGGGCAACGCGGATCGCCATCTCCTTCCGGCGCGCCGTGAGCCGCGCGAGCAACAGCCCGGCGAGATTCAGGCACGCCACTCCGAGCACCATGTACACCAGGACGAACAGCGGAATGTCATCGGCCCGCGACGGTGTTTCCCAAGCGGCAAATGGTTCCGCATCGAATGCCACGCCGCGCAGATCGGTGGGATACTGCGAGACGATCCGCATACCGATCGCACGAAGTTCTGCGCGCGCACCGTCGAGCGTTGTCCCCACGGCGAGACGCGCAAATGCGTCGCCGTCGCCGCGGCTGCGATTGGCGGCAGCCATCGGGTCGACGACGAGCGGCGCCCAGACCTCGCTGCCCTCCGGCAAGACCGCGCGTGTCGGCACTATGCCGACGACCACGCGCGGCGTGCCATCGATCACGAGGGTGCGACCGACGATCGCACTATCGCCACCGAGCCGCCCGCGCCAGAACGATTCGCTGAGCATCACGACATTCGCATGTCGTTCGGCGCTGTCGGCCGGAGTAAACACGCGGCCGAATAACGGACGCACGCCGATGGTATTGAAGAAGCCGGAGCTGACGTGCGCACCGGTGAGCAGCTCGCCGCCCTGATCACCGCGCAGAATCGCGCGCCACTGTGTCGCGAAGGCGAAGCTAACGAAGCTGCGCGCCGACTGTTGTAGAGTGGTAAAGTTGCCGGCCGCCAGCGCGCCACACGCGGCACAGTCGCCGCGAGCGGCTTGGCCAACATGGACGAGAGTCGCGGGATTGGCGATGTCCAGACGCACGTCCGTCAATGTCCGCTCGATTCCGAACATCGCTGTTGTCGCGCCGATGCCCAGCGCGAGGGTGAAGATCGTCGTGAGGGTGAATGCCTTACTCGTGGCAAGCTGCCGCCGTGCATAACGCAGGTCTTCGCGAAGGTGGCCAAACATTGGGCCTCGAGTCTGAGTCGCCGCGTCGGCGATGTGATGCAGCGCGATGTCGGTGGCGGCTCGCCAATACCACAGAGTATTGAGTTGAGCGTCGCGGGCGACGCGCGCGGCGTATTCTTCCGTGAGGTCTCCGATCACCGATTCGGCGAAGTCGCCCCCGCCAAGAATTGAGGAGAGAAGCCGAGCTGGCCAGTCAGGCGGTCTCGTGCCCCGGTTCATCAGCGGTCGCCGAGCAAGCGCGCGACGCGCGGCCATGCGAGGACCATGTCGGATCTCGCGCGCTGCAGCGCCTGCCGCCCCTGTATTGTCAAACGGTACACGCGCTTTGCCTTGCCGCCGCGAACGGGCGTCGCCGCGCCGCGCGATGACAGCAGGAAGCCTTTGGCCTCAAGTCTGGCGAGCGTGGTGTAGACGGCACCGCGCGCGGGACGCACGCCGGTGCGGCGCTCGATTTCTGCGCCGATCGACACGGCGTAGATGTCACCGCGGACGTGAAGGGCGGCAAGCAGCACGAGGTGCTCGAACCGGCCGAGGACAGCGGCTGACTTCGCGCTCGGCATGTGCGATAATGCCTACAATGCAGGCAGAAGTCAAGCGTCACCGGTTGGCGGGCGACGTCGGCTACTGTGGTAGACAATTTGCGCCGCGGCTGTGACGAACAGAAAGCGACCGAACCCCGACCCTGACTCACGATGCGCGTAGTTGCCTTGCTTGTTGCCTGCACACTCTCCTGCTCCTCTCCCAACCCCGCGGACGCGCAACGGACACGCAGGACCAGCCGCGCGTCGTCCCCGCTCGAGGCGGCGGAAGGAGTAATTGGCCCCCGCGCCCTCGCCGCTCGACTTTCCGCGTTCTCGGACGATTCGATGAGCGGCCGCGCCGTGGGCACCGTCGGGAACGTGCGAGCGACTGCGTACATCGAGCGTCAACTGGCGCAGCTCGGTGTCAGGCCCGCTGGCGAGGATGGCGGGTACTTCCAAGCGCTTCCGCTTGCCCGCCGTGCGTTCGATACGGCATCCACGATCGAAGTCGGCGACGTCGTATTCCGCGGCGGAGCTGACTTCGTTGCGGGAGTTCCACTCTTCGTCGGACCGCCGCTCGGAGCAAACTCTTCCGCATCACCGCATCAGTTCACGAGCGTCCCGTTCATGTACGGTGGCTACGCGTTCGACACGTCGAACGTTCTCACGCCAGACGAGACGCGAGGCCGCATCGTCCTGTTGCGGGCATTCGTCCCGCCACCTGGCTTCGACCAACGTGCTTTCACCGCGGTGCAGCAAACGCCGGCATTTGCCAGGTACGTCGAGGCGTTGCGCGCCGCGGCAGGAGTAGCGCTCGTCAGCGGCGATACCTTGAGCCGTGCTCTCATCCGTCGAGCCACCACCGTCGGGCCGGTGATCTTTCTGCACGACGAACCGGGATACCCGTCGCTCTCCGTGACCCGCCGACTTGCCGATGCATTGCTCGGAGTTCCACTCGCGTCCGCGCGGAAGGGGATGATAGGTGTGCCCGCAACGAGCCACATTCGTTTCGTCGACACGCCCACGCCGGTGGGTCGGAACGTGATCGGCGTGATTCCGGGAACCGACCCGAAGCTCCGACACGAGTACGTTGTTCTGAGTGCGCACTCGGATCACCTGGGCGTGCGTCCGGGCCCGCCGGTCGACCATGACTCCGTGAAGGCCTTCATGGAGGTTGTTCGGCCCGAGGGTGCGGACAGTCCGCCTGCGCGGCCGACGACTACGCAGGAGGCGCGCATCCGGATGCTGATCGACAGCCTACATCGGGCGCACGGCGGTGCACGACCTGACAGTATTTACAACGGCGCGGACGATGATGGTTCCGGCTCCGTCTCGCTCTTGGCTATCGCGGAAGCAGTGCTGAGAGCGCACGCGCAGCCCAAACGGTCGTTGCTGTTTGTCTGGCATACGGGCGAGGAACCCGGACTCTGGGGATCAGAGTATTTCACCGATCATCCCACCGTGCCTCGCGATTCCATCGTCGCGGATCTCAACATCGACATGGTCGGCCGAGGCGACTCGTCTGATGTCACTGGCCGAACGAAATCAGGCTTGCCTATCCATGGCGGGCTGCGGTACGTGCAACTTGTCGGCGCTCGGCGCTTGTCGACCGAGCTTGGCGACATCGTGGAGCGAGTGAATCAACGCCGCGAACTGAACCTCGTGCTCGACTACACGATGGATGCGCCGGGGCATCCCGAGATGATCTATTGCCGAAGTGATCACTATGAGTATGCACGATTCGGTATTCCCGTCGCTTTCTTCACGACCGGTGGCAACGCCGATTATCACCAAGTGACCGACGAGGCGCAGTACATCGACTACGATCACATGACCCTGGTCGATCGATTCATTCTCGCCGTCGCGGAAACTGTGGCGTCGCTCGACCATCGACCGCGTGTCGATGGATCGCCGAGAGATGTCGAGTGCGGCGAGTGAGGAGCGGCCTCGCCGCGGTCCCCTGCGCAACGCGTGTGGATCGATTCCCTTGCCTAACGGCGCATCGCTGTCGCATCGGCATTTCTCGGGCGTACGCCGGTGCGGCGCTGGATCTCCTGACCGATCACGACGGCGTAGACGTCACCGCGGCCGTGGAGCGCCGCAAGCAGTCCGAGGTGCTCGAAGCGGCCGACCACAGAGGCGATTGACTTGGCACGTCGTATCTTCGATAATGCCTACATAATAGGCACGAACCAAGCGCGGTGAAGTGGTGGACCGGCCTGGTACAAGTTGCCGCGCGGCGGTGCCCCGATCGACTTGCGCCCAGGAGGCCCATGCACGACGTGAGCAATTTGACCGAGACGCTGGCGGGGCTCCAGTCGGAGCTTCGCCGGCTCCGGAGATTGAGCTCGGCGGCAATCATATGCAGCGGTGTCCTTGCGATAGCTGGCTGCACACGATCACGCGCGAACACGAAATTCGATGAGATCGACGTGGAGCGAATTAATGTACGAGAAAAGGACGGCAGCCTACGATTCGTACTCTCTAACACGAGCCGCTCCCCGGGGTGCTCGAGCGGGGACGCGAGGTCATCGCGTCGGCAGGCCGGCGGCCTGGAATCATCTTTTACAACGAGGAGCAGACTGAAGCCGGAGGGCTCGTGTTCGCCGGCAATCGCGGCGCGAACGGCAGTGTGAGTGCCGGCGGCTCACTCGCGTTTGACCAATACGAGCGCGATCAGACGCTGGGGCTGCAATACCTCGACCAGCGTGGGCGGAAGCGCGCCGGGTTGTACGCGGCCGACTATCCAGGCGCTCTCTCGACCGGCACGCTCGACGCGGTCTGGCGCGCAGCGCGCCAAATCGCCGACACCGCGAGGCGGCGTGATTCGCTCATGAAGCTCGATCAGTTGTATGGACCAAGGACGCGTTTGTACGCTGGGCGTCTCGAGAACCGCTCGTCACAGATGAAGCTGAGCGATGCATTCGGGCGCGAGCGGCTTCGGCTGGTGGTTGACTCGGCCGGGTCGGCGCGAATCGAGTTTCTCAATGACGCGGGGAAGGTGGTCCGCACCATAACGAGTGTGCCCTAGATCGTTGTACTCACCACGGACGATCCAACGGGATGCTGGCGTTATCCGAACACGCCGCTCGCGATCGCGGACGAAGAGTGACCCTATTCCACAGCGCACCACGTCCGCATGCGCTGTTTGCACACTCGTTCGCGGCGATACGAGTCTTATGTTCGTACCGCCACACGGGTTTCGCCCGCGCCGGTTGGGTCGGGCCGTCGACGCGAGGCATTCTCGCCACACGCAGGATCGTGGCGATCTGGAAACTGGCATACCGGTGACACGTCTCGAACTGCACGCGAATCGGCTCGAGAGAACGCCCTGAGGGACCGCGCATAGACGGTGGCAACAGCCACGCGCCATCCTGTACTCCGGAATCGAGAGAAACATTGATGACCGATCATGAATACGACGAAGTCGAGTCTCGCACCCGGGCGGCGTATGACGAATGGGCCGCGACGTACGACACGTCGCCGAATCCGCAGACGCTGCTCGAGTACGAGGACGTCATGGCACTGCTCGCGCCGCGGCCCGGTGAGCGGATCCTCGATGCGGCTTGCGGAACAGGGCGGTATACGGCGGCGATCGCGGAGCGCGGGGCAACGGTGATCGGCGTCGACTTCTCGGAGCGGATGCTCGCCGAAGCCCGGCGACGCCTGCCGAACATCGAACTCAGGCTCGGAGACTTGACCAAGCCGCTCGGGCTTCCCGCGTCGTCGTTCGACGCGGTGGTGTGCGGCCAGGCGCTCAAGCATCTCTCGTCACTCGACCAGCCATTTGCCGAGTTCGCTCGGCTACTCCGTCCCAGCGGACGCCTGGTGTTCTCGGTGACGCACCCGGACATGAACTGGACGGATTACGAGATGTCTCGGGACCCAGGCTTCATTGTGGCGGCGCACGCCGATATCTACCACCACACTATCGAGCAATACCTTCAGGCGATCGCTGGGGCCGGATTTCTTGTCGAGTGCACCGCGGCGATCGCCGTGTCGGAACGCGTGCGACATCTGCTCACCGCACGATCGTTCGCGATCGTCGCGGGCCGCCCGCAGATTCTCGCGATGCGCGTTCGGAAGCGATCGGACTCGGTATGAGGTTCTTGCGGCTCGACTTGCGCGATCCATCGCTATCTACGACGTGTTACCAGCCTCCGAATTTCCGCACGAACTTGCAGAAAAGGCGTTGCGGAGGGCGACGGCGAAGCGCTAACGAGGCTCCAAAGGAACCGTTTGCAACCAGAAGAGGGCGAGGCTATCCGTGTCGACGAATTGCTTCACCGCGCTCGCGATTTGTGAGTTCTCCGCTGTGTCGACGATCCAGATTGATGCGAATCCACGCCGTGATTTGTGGAGCTCTGTACCGCATCCGCGGTCGGCGGCTGACTGTCCTGCCTTGCCCCGTCTTTCAACCCGCCGACGCGTGCATCGCCTACACGCATTGTTCTCCCCAGGCGCAGTTGACGTCTAATACTCGCTGCGTGCGCCCGCAGCTCCTCGGTCTGACGATCTTGGTAAATCGACTTCCTCGTTTCCGAGTCCTGCCATCCACCGAGGCGATCCTTCACGCGATCGTCCGTCGTCGCCGTTTCCGCTAGATCGGCGGCCTGTCGACGCAAACCATACCAGCCGCGTCCCTCGACGTGACCGATCTTTGCGATTACTTCCAATTCTTTGAATGCAACGCGTGCTCCATCGCGGCTCATCGGCTTGACGTCGTCTCGCACACGGCGGACCCAGCGCCGACCGCTAGCATCGAGCGGCCGCATCCTCGACCCGGGAAAGAGGTAGTAGTCCTCGATCTCTCCCGCTCGCCACGCGCTTTCATAGTTTGCTAGATAGCCGGAAAGGGCGTCATCAACCGCCCGGCGCTGCTCAGGTGTCAACACGACTGTCTCGCCATGTTTCTTGCCGGCTCCGGGAATCGTGATTTGTCCGAGTGATCCTGCCGACGCCGATTCATACTTTGTCGGATCTACCTCGGTGACGGTCAACATGCGGCGCGTACACCGCAGGACCTGACCTGTGCGACATTCCGCCGCAATTTCAATCGCGAGGCGTATCCGCGGATCGACGCGGGGATCAGACAGGGCGGCGAAGATTCGACGAAATTCCTCAGGTGTATGTCTTGGTCGAAACGGCTTGCGTAGCTGCTCACCTGTGCGCAGTTCCCACTCCTCTTTCAATCGCTTTCGCCATCGCTCGGGCGGACGCGACGCATCGGCAGGAATGCGGTTTTCCTCCCGCAGCCAGGATGCCACGCTGAAGATTGCGTCGACCAAACGTTCCGTGACGCGAAGTCCAAACTCGTCGCCCTCGCTCGCCACATAACGATCGGCCATCGTCCGCCAGAGAGATCGGACGTCGCGCAACTGCAGGCCCGCCCAGGTCAGGTCCGGTCGTATAAGCGGCGCACGGCCCGGCTTTTCGCCGAACAGGCGCGCCTTGTACTTGATCATCTCATCGTAGCGACGCGTATCAGTAGATGGATACTTGCCACGCGTTGGATCAAGAGCGAGGCGGAAGCCTTCGACGAGTGTGAGGAACTCGGGCGACGTCGCGGCTGCTGCAGGCGGAGCCGGTTGCGACTCGACACCTGTGACAATGCGCGCGTGGATCTGCTGCACGGCGAGTTGCGCCGCGCGCACACGGATCGGATCGAGCCGCCCCGTCTCAGGATCGCGAACGATCAAAGCGAGCCCGCGTTTTTCCCGTACGTTCTTTCCGGGTCGCCGCGGGTCCGGTCGCGTAGGATTAGTCCAGCGAACGACGAGCTTACCCTCTCGCTCGGCGCGCTCATACGCGGTGACTACATATGGCTTAACGCCAAAGGAATAGGTCCACGGCGTTCGGTCGTTCGTGCTGCGACGACGAGGACTCATCCGACCCGCATCAAGCCGGCAGTGCGAACTTCGCTAGCGCCTTGGACAGGGACTTCGGTGTCCGGCGCGGCCCCGACTGCAGGCGCGCTTGGCAAGGTGCCGATGAACTCCTGAAATCGCACGCGGTCGAGATACCACACGCCTTCGCGCTTGCGCGCACCTACGACGAGTGGCTTGTGCTTGCACAACCAGCGTAGGGTGCTGACCGGGATACGACTGATCGCATGGGCGTCGGCGATCGTGAACTTTAGTGTGACATCGTCGCCGGCATTTATCGCCTCAACGAGCTCGTGGAGGCAATCGGCTAGGGTCGCGGCGGCATCAGAAGCGGGCGATCGACGTTGCAAGATGGCCAGCTCGCTACGCCAACGCTCAGAAAGCGAAATCGCCGGCCCCGCAGCGATCAAGCGCGGCGAATGAGCGGCCGGGCGGCCCTTGGTACCGCCTGCACGTTCTGTGCTCTGCACGAGTCCCATGTGCGCTCTCTCCAACAGCGCATGCCGAAGAAGCCGATAGCGCGGTGGCGCGGCCGGCCAAGCGAGATTCCTCCACAGGGAAGTACCTCGGAAATCCGGCTGGCGTTCTGCGAGAGGGCATCGGTGCATGACTGAGATATGCACCGGCGTTTTGGAATCTGTGGTACCGTATTATTGCCTCTCGCTGAGCCAGGGCCCGTCGGCAGGCTGGGCCGAGCAGATTAGACTAGCGGAGAATCGCAGTGCGCTCGCATAGCGCAGTTGCGGCAACGCGCGGCGCTGTTGTGGCTGCGAGGCAGTGCCGGCAGTGATCGACCTGCACGAATTGTGACGACAACGCGGCGAACCTCGCCTTCGAGATCTCTCGTTAGCGGCACGCGAAAGCTCCTCTCGGCATACCGCACGAACCCAAAGTCGGCAGCGGTGTCGCCGTGGGTTCCGCGCAACGCAAGGATGTAGGCGGCGAGTTGGAGCCGATCACTGTGGTAAAGCCGGGCACTCTTCCGCGTCGGCTTCACCTCGAGCGGAATGAGCTGACGCCTGCCGGCGGTGATTCCTCAAGCAGATAGTCTGGCTTTCCGCACACGCCGAGGATTGGATCTCGTAGCAACACGGGGTTCATGGCGCCGGTGTCGGACGCGACAAGAGCGAGGCCGCGTCCGCGAATACTTCCGAATCCCGTGTGACGCCGTAACCGGTGAACGAAGATCTCAAGGAGGATCAGGGCCGCTACCGCAGCGCCGGCGATCGCGAGGAGAATCACCCGTGCTGACATCCCTTGCGGCCCTTCTAGCCGAGAAACACCACCCCGACGACTGCAAGGGCGGCGATCAGTAGCAGGACGATAACGAGCCAAGGCCGATGACGAGCGACACGCGCCTGCAGCATAATCGCCCGACCGTGCGCCTCGTGGTGGAGGACTCCACGTTCCCGTCTCTCGGTGACATCTATGGTCGGTTGCTGCCGCAGCACGTACTGGAGATGCCACGCCTTCGCACAGTAGGCGAAGCACGCGATCTCACTCGCTGTCACGTCTTCATCACCTCTCTTCCCGAATGAGGGTTGCATCGAGCGCTCCCGCAGATCGCATACGCCGACGGCCGCCAAATTCGCAGACGCCGAACTCTCCCATTGAAGTAGGTATCACGGCGATCGCAATTTCACCACCGACGTTTCATTCCGGCGCGGGTCAGTTGATCGCGAAAGGCAGAGCCTGGCTAAGCGAACGCGGAATGAGACGGGCTGGTACATCTGCGAGGAGAGGTGAGCCGGGAATAGTTGCGCGAAGGTGTGGAGGGCGAAAACGTGGCAGTCGTGAAGAAGGAGCTGGTACCGCCACAACGACGTGATCGTTCAAAGCTCATTCGATTCACAGCGTCAGAGCTGGAGATCGTGGCGGATCGCGCTCGAGGTTGCGGGCGTCCCGTCGCGTGCTACATCCGTGACGTGGCGCTCGGGGGTAGACCGAAGACCACAACTTCCACGCTCAACGGCGAGTGGATTCGCGAGTTGTCCCGCGTGGCCATACAGCTTTGTAGGCTTCGCGATGCAGCCATCGCGCGCGCGTTACCCGACGCGGAGACGTTCGGAGCTGCGGTCGATGAGATCATACAACTCATCAGACGGATCGACTGAGGCGAGTCGCACGAGATGATTGCCGTTTCGAGCAGTAGTCGAAGCTTCGCCGCGCTTGGAAAGTATTTGGTAGTTGGACGCGAGCGCGTAGAGCAGGGTCGCGTCGCATGGACGGCTGCCCGAAACATCCCGACCGACGAGCCGGAACTCGCGGCGAAGATCATGCGCGCGACCGCATCGCAGAACGTGCGGGTCGCGTACCCGGTCTACCATCTCGCGCTGAGCTTCGATCCGCACGATCACGTCAATCGCGCGGCAATGGAGCGCGTCGCTGATCACGTATTACGCGAGTTGAAGCTCGAGGAGCATCAGGCGATCATCGTCGCGCATTCAGACCGAGCGCATCCGCACATGCACATTCTCGTTAATCGAGTGCATCCGGAGACGGGCCGCGTGTGGGACCGCTGGCAGGACTACCCAGCGATTCAGCGGGCATTGCGCGAGGAAGAACGCGCGTTGGGATTGAGGCAAGTCGAGAGCCACACCAATGACCCGCCGGAGCGAGACTCACGCAGTCTGGACACAACTCGGCCACCGGAAGTCGCATCAGAACAGTCGACGCTTCAACGCTCAGCAGGGGCCACGAGGCTTGAAATGGTCCGTGCGGATGTCGACGCGTATGAGCGTGTGAACGAGTTAACGCGGACTCGCTACGCCGCCGAACGTGATCTCGCCACCGCCGAAGCCCGGCTCAATCGCGTTGACGCCGCCTTGGACCGGCTGAGTCGCGCGGACTTGGCGTTCGAAGAAGCATTGAGCCGCGCATACCGCGACCCATCGGCGGCAAGGGCCCAGTTCTTGGCTATCGCAGGCGAACATGGCGAACGTGAAGCGGCTCGCCGAATGCGCGAATCGCCAATCTTGTTCGGAGAAATGTTGGGTGAGCGGCGCACCGCGAGCTTCATGCATCGGTCACCGGATGTACCGACCGCTTCGCTGGCTGCGGCGCGTGAAGCGGCAGCATTTGGGACGGAGCTTGTCGCGTCGCATCGCGAGATCGCGAAGAGTGTCGATTCAGAGCGCGTCAAAGGCGCCACCGAGTACCCGCGTAGCGATCGGCATGAACCAGCAACTCGCGACAAGCTTGTTGGCGCGGTCGAGAATGCCCGGGCAAACGTGGAAGCGATTCGCTTGGCCGAGCGAGCACTGCCATCTCACTCTGAGATCGAAATGCGATTAGGTCAGGGCCTGCGGCGTCTCTCGCCGCCGGAGTTTGAAAGACTGAGGTCAACCCTGACGCTCGAGCGTCTATCGCTTGCCAACAAACTGCGGCAAATGGTGCGCGACGCGGCACTAGGAAGGGAGGAAGAAGTGTGATCTATCACTGGCTCGGCATCGGCTAGCATGATATTGTCAGCGCGACACATGGCCCAGTGATCGCCGCGATGAAGACGGACCCCGAAGATCGATTTCTCCAATTTGCGGAGCGATACGAGCTCCAGATCGAGATTGAAGATGTAGCATCCGCGCCGCGCGATATTCTAGCTGCGCCCGCGGATCTTGAGTGGTGCACACTGATTACGCTGAGGAGCGCGGGACCGGACGCACAGCGCATTCAGACCGTGTTCACGAGTGATCCGAGCGACACTCGGCCTCCTAACCTGCGCGACGCGCTGTGGTGGCTCGCTTCGGACTCGTGGGCGATTGAGCGCTCCAACCGGGACATTCACCGTTGGGCGGCGACGTATCACTATCCTGATGGCCAGCCGGCAACTCAGCGACTCTTCAACCTTCATCGTGCGCGTGCAAACGCGCTCGTCGCGCTGCTCGGGCAACCTCGCTACGAGGAATTGCTCTCGGTCTACGAATCCGAGCTACAGCGGATTAGCTGAGTCCGCCAGCCGCCCGAACGCGCGCGGAACGATTTGCATCCAAATAGGTTTGTAGAGGACGGGGCATGAGGTTGGTGCGTGTAGCGCCGACGAATTCATGACCGCCGACGGTGTCAACTGAGTTATGCAGGAAGGCGTGCTTGTTCAGCACTCCCTTCTGTGAATGCAGCAAGACCGAATCGGGATGCACGAGGTGTTGGGCGCCGATGTCTGATGTACCGATCACAGTACTCGTCGTCGATGACGAGCGCCTCGCGCGACAACGCGTTCGAGGTTTGTTGAGGAAGGAAGCCGACATCGAGATCGCCGGCGAGTGCGCGAATGGCCTCGAAGCCCTGGCCGCGATAACAGAGCTCCGGCCGGATCTGATCTTCTTGGACGTTCAGATGCCGGATCTCGACGGTCTTGGTGTCGTAACGGCGCTGGGCGCCGAGGATATTCCGGAGATCGTCTTCGTCACGGCGCACAGCTCGTATATGGAGCGTGCGTTCGAGATGCACGCGATCGATTACCTGCGCAAACCGTATCAGGATGCCCGGTTCGCGTCAGCGCTCGCCCACGCACGGCGTCGCATTCACGCTCTGCGGGCGGAATCAGCGGCAAGAGCTGATGCACCCATAGGAGAGGATGCCCCAGGAAGGCGCTTCGCTCCGATGGTAGCGGCGCTGAATGCCGAAAGCGCTGATCCACGCATTGCGCTCCAAGATGGTCGCTCGGGCACGTGGCTAATTGTCAACCGCGACGAGATCGAGTGGATCAACGCCGATGGTTCGGCAGGCGTTCTCGTACACATCGGGAAGCAGTCGTATTTATGGCGGAAGACGCTGTCTGAGCTTCAGCAGAACCTCGACCCTCGCGTGTTCTTGCGGATTCACAGATCGTACATAGTGAACGCGGAGCGCATCAGACAGGTGAAGCCGCTACTCAAGGGCGAATTCGCGATCGTCTTGTCCGATGGAACGATCTTGGACACCGGACGCACGTACCGCGCGGTGATCGAGGCGTTTCTCCGTGAGCGAGAGCTCCAACCCGTGAGCGGTGGCGCATGAGTTCCGGCAAGCCATTCCTGGTCGTGTCGGACGTCCACCTCGGCGCTGTCCCCCCTGACACCGAGCGTGCGTTTAGAGATTTCCTACGGTTCGCCGCGAGTGAGGCGTCCGGGCTTCTCATCAACGGTGACTTGTTTGATGTGTGGGTCGCGTCACGACACTTCGTCGTGCGTGATCACGTGCGCGTTCTCGCCGCGATAGCCGATGTAGTCGACGCTGGCGTCCCGGTCTACTTCGTCGGCGGGAATCACGACGCATTGGAGTACGGCGGACCGATGCTTCGCGACGATCTCGGTGTCACGCTGCTCCAGGAGCCAGCGCGAATCGTCGCCGGACGATATCACGCGCTAGTTATCCACGGCGATGGCGTACGCGCCAGACGTTCGACGTACCACAAGAGGCATCCAATTTTGAGAAGCAGCGTGTTCCGTTGGTGGGCGCAGCACCTCGTCACGCTCGACACGATTTATGAGAAGGTTCATAAGTCGTCGACGACGAGAGAATTGGTTGCGCGGCTCGCCCGCGGTGAGGATACCGGTCCGAAACCATACGCACCGCTCATCGAGCAGTGGGCCGCCGACGCGCTTCGAACACTGCCCGACATCGACGTCGTTCTCGCCGGGCATTGTCACCTCCCAGCGCATGTCGAAGTGATGCCGGGTCGGTATTACGTGAACACCGGCGACTGGATCTCTCACATGAGTTACTGCGTTCTGCCGGCGGAAGAGGGAAAGCCGGTGCTCCGGCGCTGGCCCGATCGTGTGCGCTACATCACCAAGCCGGCGATGGCAGCGACCAGCGGCGTTTAGGGAGAAACCGGTTCGCACGCCAAGCCGTCCCATTGGCCGGTTGCAGAACCCAATTCGCTGAATCGGTCGAGAAAGCGCCGTCTGCGAGTGCGTAACATGCATCTTCGTGAATCGGGAGTTATCAGAGTTCCAGAACGGTTGGACCTCGCGGCTCCTGACTCAACTTATTGAAAGGGCAGAGAAGAGTAGTGGTATGCGTGACGCGAAGACCGCACTCACCGGTGCAACAGTTTCGGTTGGAACGGCGTCGAGCTCAGTCGCGACGAACGCTGAGCCGACGTCGCAGGCTACGAACGTAGATCCCGCGGCGCTTCCATCTCTTCTCCACTACGGGACAACGTGGCGTCTGCTGGGTTGGTGGACCGTCGCCTACGGCGCCTCGAGCTGGATCATCGAATATCTGTTTGCCAGGCTCGATCCATCGGCGCGCATATCGCTGCTCTTCGCATTCAACCGCGTCGTCTACGCTGTCGTGTGGAGCGGCGCGATAGTCGTCGCGATAATTGCCACCGAGCGCCTTCCTGTCACGAGCACTCGGCAGATTGGGCGAATTCTCATCCACGTCGTGGTATGCCTCTTCGTGACCGCACTCTGGGGCGTGGTCGCTTACTACGCCTGCTTGGCAATCGTACCTGGATGGCAGGCGCTCGGGGTTGCACGAATGCTTGCCTCGACGTCGAAGAACGTGCTGTTCGGATATGGGCTGGTGGTCGTGCTAGTCCACATCACGCTACGTGTACGCCTTCATCGGAGCCAAGAGGTGATGCTGCTACGACAGGCTCACCTCGCGGCGCAGGCCCAGCTTCAGGTGTTGAAGCTTGAAATGCAGCCGCATTTCCTCTTCAACGCGCTCCACTCGATATCAGCCCTAATCGAGTCGGATCCTGCCGCAGCGAACGACACGCTGGTTCTAGTCTCCGACATGTTGCGGCATGCTGTCGAAACCGCACGCGTGCAGGAGGTGTCGCTACGCGAGGAACTGGCGACGCTTCGACTCTACACCCAAATCCAGCAAGTTCGCTTTGGGGAACGGCTGCGGCTTTTCTGGGACGTTGACGAGGACGTCTTGGAGGCGGCCGTCCCACACATGCTTCTGCAGCCACTCGTCGAAAACGCGATCAAGCACGGCGTCGAAGCTCACTCCAATGCCGGGAAGGTTCAGATCACGGCCCGACGCGACGGTGACACGCTTCGGCTGTCGATCCAAGACGACGGGCCTGGGTATCGTGCACCGAGTCCTCGACGAGGCGCTGGAATCGGAATCGCTAACGTCAAGAGTCGCTTGTTCCAGCTCTATAATCACGAGCAATCATTTGCGGTCGCAGAGGCGTCGGGAGGCGGAACGATCGTCACGATCAGCATTCCCTTCATGCGTATCGACGACCGAGGGAGTGCGGGACCTATGGACCCCGAGTTGACGGCTGTCGTCGCGCATGCGCGATCCGTCGACCGCCAACGTGCGTCAATGTCGTGAATGGATGCGTAGCAACGTGTTGAGGCGGCTGAGTAGTAGGTGAGATGCCATATGTTGTCTGCTGTCGACTGGCCCAGTGCCGAGGTCCTTTCAAGTCTGGTGCTCGAGGCGCGCAGCCGCGAGCCCGAGGCTATCGAGAGGTTGCTGAGAGCGATTCGTCCTGGTCTGTTTGCATTCTTCGAGCGACGGGTCGGAACTGACGCGGCAGAAGACTTGGCGCAGATTACGATGATGCGCATTGCTGGCGCCATTACGCGAATCGACTCTGCGAGAGCAGACGCGTATCTCAGCACTGTTGCTCGAAACGTTCTCCGTACGCGTCACCGCATCATGACGCGCGAGGCCGGCCGTGTGGGGGATGTAGACGCATGTGACCTTCCGGCGGCGACGCCAGCACCTGATGCGCGCGTTGAATACGCGGAGCTGGTGAGAGCGATCCACCGCGCATGCCTCATGAGGCTTCAGCCGGGTCTGCGCGAGATCGCGATCGGAATCGTTCGTGGAGAAAGCGAGGATACGATCGCCGCGGAGCTAGGAATCAGCCCGGTTACGGTACGAACCCGCCGCATGCGTGTGCGCGAGGTACTTCGCCGCGAGCTCGAAGCCTATCGAGAGACAGGCTGACTCCAATTGGCGGTCAGAAGAGGATGAACGTGAGCCGTGATCGCGTGGATATCGAGCGGACCAAAGTAGCGACTGTCAAAGCTCGCTGGCGAATAGGACGAAACGATCCACACATCGTCCGCGCCCACGAAGTATCGTCCCGCTGGATAGGAGTTGAGCGGCCGACCCCGAGAGTCGGCACGCAACGGCATCGAATTAGGCAGACGACGGCCATTCACTGAGACTCCAGTCAAGCCAACGTCAACGGTGTCGCCATCGAGTGCTGCGATCGTCTTTCCGATTGGTGCGGCCCCATCGGCACACGAGCCGGGTGGAACGAAGCCGCGGGACCGAGCGAATGCGGAGGTCTGTGGGGGAAGGCACACGAGCACGACGGCGCCGCGCGTGACCGGCGCGTTAACAATCCGATAGATCCCGGGCGGAATGCTGCCGCTCAAGTTAATACGTATGCCGAGCGCATAGCCGACGAACGCTATTAAGAACGCGGTTACAGAGGAGACGAAGGAAATGCGCACGACAGGACTGGCAGGCGTGCGCGAGGGCCGGTCTTCAGGGAGCTGACGCATGTACGCTCATGCTGCTGAAGAGTAGAGCGGATTAGAATCGGCTCGCTCATGGAACGGTGAATCCGTGAGGTAGTTGATCCGCCGTGTCAAAAGGGGGGAACTGCCTTTGATAAAGAGCAGTTGCTGGTCCCGGGACAGGCGGCGCACCTCGTCGGGGAATAAGAGCCGACGCCCGGTTTCTGCCATCGACCAACCGGCGCCTTGCTGCCGATGCGGATTTCGGCCGCGACTGACGCCGATGGACTGATTCTCGGTAGCAACCTGGATCGTCGAATCGCCCGTCATCTTCGAGAGGTACTCAGCGGTATCCCAGTCGCTCGTGCCGAACGCTTGGAGCAGATCCACGTTGGCGAGGAATGTGGGCCAGGTGTCGCCGTAGATGCTCCGCAGTTGCGAGATATCCTGCAGGACCAGCCAGAAGCGCACGCCGTATCCACCAGCTAGACCGATGTCCCGCTGAACCGGGTGCATCCGACGAAGGTGCGCAAACTCATCGAGTAGAAAGAGAACGCGCTCTTTGGGTTGGCCGCGTACGCGCGTCATTGCGAGTAGTCCGCATGCGATCATCAACCGTAGCCAACGGGCATAACCATCCAGCCGATCGGGCGGCAGAATCAGGTATACGGTCGTTGGGTCGAGTTTGAGCGAACCGAAATCAAACGTCGAGGAACTCAGCACCCGCTTCATTCGCGGGCTGTCGAGAAAATGCGTATGCGATTGTGCCGTCGAGATCACGCCACTGCGCTCACGATCGGCTTTTTGAAGCAGGCGGGCCGCAGCACGTGCGACGAGTCCATGTGCAGCGTCGCTCTTGCCCATCGCGGCAAATACCTCTCGCAGTGACTCTGGCGGTTGCGTAAGAAGATCTCTCACCTCGGCGAGCGTGCGTGTGGCCGGATCGAGGCCTGAGGCGACGTGCAGAATCAGTCCGGTCAGCAAGCCGCGCGCTTCCTCATTCCAAAAAGACTGATCGCCGTATTCACGCCCTTCTCCGATGACAAGCATGTCGGCGAGCATCCGCGCATCGTCGACCGCGTCGGAACTCGTCACATCGACAAGATCAAGTGGATTGAATGCGGCGCGCTGCCCGACGAGATCGAACGGATCGAGAGCGTGAACGTCGTGTCCCGCTTGTCGCCTCCAGCGGGCAGTTACGGCATAATTCTCACCCTTTGGATCGGTTACCAGTGCAGATCCGGCATACTCGAGGAGATTGGGAATGACGCAACTCACGCCTTTGCCGGACCGTGTTGGAGCGACCGTGAGCACATGACCCTCGCCGTTCAATCGCAGGAGACCGTCATCGCTATGCCCAATCAGCAAACCGCGCGGCTCGAGAAGGTTGCTGTGAGATCCCCAGCGCGCGGAGCCGTGTGACACCGTTGGTGCAGTCGGCATCCGCCGGCGCCACAGCACGACAAGGGCGGCGGCGCCGAGAAGAGTGATCACTGCGACGACGATCCAGCTCTCGTGCAAGATGCTGGACGTTCGCCCTGGAGCGGCTTGCAGCTGCCAGCGAATGAACTGCAGCGGCGAATACACGTTGCCCACGGCGCCGAGCATCAGCGGGATCGAGAGCAGGCTTAGTGTTGCGGTTAAGCGAAAAGCGCGTCGGACGGCGGCGATCACTGTCATGCTGACAACCAGAAGGCCCACTACGGTGAGGAGGCGCTGCAGGTCGCGCGGTAGCGCGGCGATTGGTGTGCCGAGCGACGCGGCAAAATCAAAGCGCCAAGCTGCGAACGAGGCACCGCACTCAATCGCCACCAGCAACAGGACAACAAAGCCCGCAATCAAAGGCCGATCGTTCGGCGGCTCGGGCGACCGACGAGATTCGATCGGCCGAGCGTCGATTAGGAAATCCCCGTGTTCCATCGGTACGTCCGATACGCCACGCGCTAGCGCGACGGTTCGTAAGGCCCGTCGAAAACCAGATCGCCGTTCAGGAAGACGTTGAACGTCTGCCCCTGCGGCACAGTGATAGTCGGCGGTTGATCCATGCCACGCCGCAAGATTTCGAGCGCGACATTGGACAACTCTTGGCCGACGGCACCGGCCATGACCTGACCTGTTGTTGGCGAGGCCAGGATCGTCACCTGTCTCGGCTGGCTGAGCTGTGCGCCCGCGCCGATCGCTGACAGCAGAAGCGCTTTGCCAAAGACACGGCGAGTGTGATTGTCCACGTCGCCCTTCGCGCCCGTTTGCCCCTGCGCATCCTTGAGCGCGAGCCCGGGTAGCGTCATGCTGCGGCCATCGGGCAGCATCAAGCGAGTCCACGCGACGAGCAAGCGACCCTGTCCGGCAACGACTTGGTCGTCGTATCGGCACATCAGCTTCGATCCTTTCGGGATGAGCAATATGCGCTGAGACTGAGAATCGTACACATCGCGACTGACTTGACCCATGCAGTCGCCAGGAAGGTCCGAGGTGATCGCCGTGAGGAGGATCGCCGGAATTACTGTGCCGGCGCGAAGCACGTACGGTGTGCCTGCTGGTTCGAGCCGCGCAACAACGGAACGACCGCCAAGATCACCAGCCTGCTGCATGAATGTGCGACGAGGATTCGTCGCTGCAGCAGGCGAAGTGGCAGCCGTCGCGGGCTGCGTCGCGCTGCGCATCACTGAATCACCATACGCGACCAGTCGTGCCTCGTCGGCCGCGAGAGAACCAGCGCTGGACGCAGTCCCTCCCTCGACGCTAGTGCCCGAGGCATCCGAACGCCCAATCGCTGATCGCTTCAATGCAGCATCGAACGCTTGGTCGCGCGGTTGCGGATTAGCCGCGCTTCCAATGCCCGGACTCAAACTGCTGTATGGGGCAGGTACATAACCCGACTGAGTACCGATGGGCGCCGAAGGCGCCGCGGATTGCACCGCGGGAGTTGTTGCGGATGCATTGCTCGGAGGCGTGCTCGTCGTTGATCCGGCAATAGCGGTGTTGGCGGTACCCTTGGCTGGGCGCTCGAGGAAC
>DATNCZ010000276.1:0-2938 GCA_035553335.1 Gemmatimonadaceae bacterium | reverse complement strand
AAAAGATGGGCCGGATGCCGTGATCGGCCTCGACACGGACGTCATCGTCCGCTATCTCACTCAAGACGATCAGTAGCAGTCACCGATTGCTACACGGTTGATGGAGAAGACGCTCAGCTCGGACGAGCCCGGCTTCATCTCGCTCGTCGTGCTGGCGGAAGTCGTCTGGGTGCTGGTGTCCCTGTATTCGGTGGACAGAGCGGGCGTCGCGGATGTCGTTACGGGACTGCTGACTACCGAGCAACTTCGGGTCGAATCCGCCGAGCTCGTCTGGCGCGCCAAGCGGCGATACGAGGCATCAAAGGCGGATTTCAGCGCCGCGCTTGTCGCGGAGTGCGCCGTGGCTGCCGGCTGCAAGCGATCTGTCACGTTTGACCGAACGGCCGCGGCGACATCGGGTTTCGAGCTGCTGACGTGACCACGCCTTGATGGGGCCTGGGTTTGCGCAGCCCGGAAACGACGTTCGTGTCGAGCAGCTACACGATCAAGGCTTGGATACGCGACGCTGACGATGGCCTCGAGGCGGAATATTCAGATCGACTCGCGGCACGGGTCCAAGCAGCAGGGACATCGAGCCTCATCGAGTGTCTCAGTCAGCTGCTCGCGATATCGTGACCATCAGCCTTGCCACGCCGCAAACGCCAGGAGAGCCTTTTCAGGCAGCTCGCCCTCGTACAGACGCCGCGCCCAGGCCAGGCGGCGCTCTTCGCGGCTCATACCAGGGGGCAGCGATGACTCGACGATCCTGCGTGCGGTCTCAAACATGGACGACGCTATTCTCATCCGCTCATCGGGACTCATTTGCCGATACCGTTCGGCGATTATTCTTTCCATCTTTGGTGAGTATCTTTCACGCGGCGACGAAGCCCCGAAGCTTCGGGGCATCAGAGTCGAACGTCGCCGTAGCGCTGCACGCAAGCGTTCCATAGCGCGCGCCGATTAGGCAGTCCGCGAACTGTGCGGACGAGTTCTTCCAGGTGAAGAGCGCCTCTTCGATCGCCGGTTCGTCCTCAAAGTTCACGTCCGCCGCGCTCATGAGATCAGAGAACGCGCCGAGAATCTCGGACTTGCCGAGCTTGTAGCGGCTCCGTAGAACCCACTCGGTCTCCAAGAACACGAGATGGCTAGGCTTCTGGTTACCGGCCCGCCGCTGCGACGCGACGCGTTCGTGTCCTTGGCATATCGCGCCGACGAGCTGCCAGCGCGAAATGAGTGGATGAGTAATGCGGCGTCGACAGCCTTGGGGAAGCACGAGTTCACGTCCGTCGTCGTGTTTGCGATGTGCGTCGATCGGAGCGACTGGCCGTACAGCTCCCTTGCCGTCTATTCAGCGGAACCAGAGAGGTGCCAGTAGTTTTGCCAGTAGCACGCCACGTGAGAACGTAACGGATTGAATAATATGGAAAAGACTGACGGAGCGGACGGGACTCGAACCTAGCGGAGCCCCTTGCAAATCAACAAGTTATTGATTTAAAAAGGGCTTAAACCCCCTCCGACCCCCCGGTGTCCCCGGATTTGCCAGTAGGCGGAGACGACTTCCGTGCTGGCTGAATGCCGCCCTCGCGCAAGGGCGGCCACCTGGGCCGCCATTTGCAAATGTAAGGAATATCCGTACAATACGGACATTCGTTGGAGTGCGTGAGCGTCCCCCGTGACACAGACAACAGCAGTGGAATTTCAACGCAAGATCGGCGAGTTCCAGCACGAAGCGCGGCGCGAACCGGTGGAGATTACACGCCACGGTCGTCGGGAGCTGGTGTTGATGTCCGCGGATCACTATGACTGGTTGGTGGCGGCTGCTCGCCGGAGTCATCGAACCGCGCACGCAGCGGCAGTCGTAGTGGATGCGGTGCGTCGGGCGGAGATGGACCCGGAGCATGCGCACCTGGACGATCTGTTGAAGTGAGCTACCCATGGCGCCAGAGCCGAAGCCCGGATTGGTGATCCGGTACGACTACCTCTGGACGCGCGAAGCAGCGGCCGGTAAGCAACAAAGCAAGGACCGTCCCGCCTGCCTCGTCGCAGCGAGCGATTCCACCGTTAGGCCGCGGTTCGTCGTCATCCTGCCGATCACGCATTCTGCACCGACGAACGATACCGTCGGAATGGAGATCCCACCCAAGGTGGCCCAAGCGCTCGGCCTGGACGAGTCGCGAAATTGGGTCGTCGTGTCGGACCATAACGTCGATGAATGGCCGAATGCAGGTATTGCTCCCCTTCCGGGTCGGCCAGACATCTTCAGCTATGGATTCATTCCGCCCCGTCTGTTCACCCAGATTAGAGAGAGATTCCTTGAGCTCAGCGAACAGGGACAAACGGCTGGGCTTCGACGATAAGGCACAATTTCCCTCCTGGTCACGCAGCTCGTGAAGATTGCCGATGCGCATCGCTGGACCAAGAAGACCTACAACAACGCGATCAGGGCGCTGCGCCGCGCGCTGGACTTCGGCTTTGCCGATCATCCGGAACACTTCAATCCGGCACGCGCGCTGAAGAGCGCCCGTATAGGCAAGCAGGATCGGCCGCCGATCGATCCCTTCAGCATCCAGGACGCAGAAACGCTGATCGCTGCGATTCATTGCGATTGGGGTGAAGCGCAAGGCAACTACGATGAGTTCCGCTTCTTCACGGGATTGCGCCCGTCCGAGCAGATCGCGCTCGTCATCAGCGACTACGATGCCGTAAACGGCGTGCTGAGTGTCACGAAGGCTCGCGTCGCGGGGGTTGATCGCGATCGCACCCAGGTCGGTGAGGACCGCCGCGTAAAGTTCTGCCGGCGCGCGGGCTGTGCTCGAATGGCAACTCGCGTTGCGCGATGAGATGGTCCGTCGCGGTCGCATACGCCACGAGCAGCTGTTCTTCCACGCCGACGGCCGAGCTATTCGGCGCTTAAGCGAGGTGCATCGACACTGACAGAAAAGCCTGAAAAGGCTTGCGA
>DATNCZ010000275.1:0-2593 GCA_035553335.1 Gemmatimonadaceae bacterium | reverse complement strand
GGCCTCTGGTTTCTCTACTGTCTGATCGTCAGCATTCTCGCGGCGTGGCTCACCGGACTCGCAGCGCCGCCAGGCTCGGATTACCACGCAGTGTTTCACTTCGTCGCGATAACGGCGTTCATCGGTTACGCAGTCGCGTTGTGGCAGATGTCGATCTGGTGGCGACGCTCGTGGATGACGACCTTCAAGGCCACGATCGACGGTATCATCTACGCACTGTTGACGGCGGGTACGTTCGCCTGGCTCTGGCCGAGATAGGGGCGGGATAGGGGCGGCCCGGTCGCGGGCAGCCAGCCGAAAAAGGGGGCTTCCGTAAAATTAGGTAGGTAGCTCTCTATCTAACTGCATGCGCTCCTCCAACAAACCTCCCGCGACTCCGAGAGACAGCCTCGAAGTTTCCTTCATCGCCACGCTGTGTCCGCTCCGGGAGAAGCTGCGCCGCTGCTACGACAATGAACTGACCGCGTTCGGGCTCTCTCGCGCGCTGGCAGCGCCACTCGTGCGAATCTGGGAGAACGACGGTCTGCGCCAGAACGCGCTGGCCGAGCAGATGGATATCGAAGGGCCAAGCCTCGTCCGTCTGCTGGACCAGCTGAGTGCCAGTGGTCTCGTCGTTCGGCGTCCCGATCCGGACGATCAGCGTGCCAGGACTCTGCACCTCACTGCCGCGGGCGTGGAACTCGCCGGCCGCATCATGCCGGTGGTGGAACGATTGCGCCGGCAGCTTCTCGCGGGTGCCTCCGACGCCGATCTCGAGACCTGCAAGCGAGTGTTCACCAGCTTTCTCTCCGCGTGTGAGCGCGAGGGCGCGGATGTAACAAAGTGACGCGCCGTGTCAACAGCGGGTCGTCAAGCGGGTTTGTGCGCTCTTCTGGTACGCAACTCGCAGCGCCGGCCCGCGCCTCCGGCGCAGCTGTCTGATCGGTCATGCACATGACATTTGTTTTTTCACTGATGTCTTCAAGATCCAATAAATCACGTATGTCACAACTTCGTACCACGCGCTTCCTGTCGTCGTCGCGCTTCATAGCCGCCGGCGCTTGCGTTGCCTTTCTTCTCGTTGCCTGCTCCAAGTCCGGGCCGCCGCCGACTCCGCCTCCGTCGGAAGTGTCTGTGCTCACGGTGACGCCACGCACGGTCGAGGACAATCTCGAATTCACCGGTCAGGTACGCGCGTACCGCAGCGTGCAGGTTCGCGCTCAGGCGAGCGGCGTGATCATGGCGCGTCCGTTCACCGAAGGCGCACAGGTGCACGTTGGCGAGGTGCTGTATCGCATCGATCCGACGACAGCCGATGCAGAGTGGCGCAGCGCCAAGGCACGTCTCGCGTCGGCGGAGGCGACACTCGCAAATACCCAGACGATGGCATCACGCCTCCGCGCTCTTCTCCCCGGAAATGCGGTTGCCAAGCAGGACGTCGACAACGCTGAAGCGCAGGTGAAATCCGCGAGCGCAGCGGTCGATGACGCACGCGGGGGTGTCGATGCAGCTCGGAAGAATCTGAGCGAGACGACGGTTCGCGCGGAGATCAACGGTCGTATCGAGCGTACGCTGCTCGATGTCGGCGCACGCGTGACCGGTCCCGCGGATCTCCTCACCACGATCGACGTGCTGGATCCGATCTACGTGACGTTCAGGCCGTCTACGGATCAGCAGGCGCAGTGGCGCAGCGATCCCGCGTATGCGCGAGCGATCGCGCCGGGCGGATCGGCTCGCGTGCAGGTCACGCTTCCGGACGGAAGTGCCTTTCCGACGGAAGGTCGCGTGGGTTACGTCGACCCTGTGGTCGATCCGCAAACCGGAACGCAGGAATACCGCGCCGAGTTCGCGAATCCGCGCCGCATCATGCTTCCGGGTCAGTTCGTCCACGTTGCACTTCGCGGCTTGACCCGCACGAATGCGATAGTGATTCCGCAGCGCGCAGTGCTGCAGCAGATGGGACGCCAGATAGTGTACCTGGTTGGCGCCGACAACAAGGTCGCGACGCGTGAAGTGAAGGCGACGACATGGACAGGGAACGACTGGCTGATCGAAACCGGACTCGCCGCGGGTGATCGCGTAGTCGTTGACGGGGTGCAGAAGATCGGCCCGGGCGCGCCGGTACATCCGACTCCCTACGTCGACTCCACCAGGACCGCGAAGGCCGACTCGACCGCGGCACCCGGCGGTGCCGCAAGCGCTGCCGCGAGTGCGACGGCGGCTACAACGACGAAGACGACAGCGAGCGCACGGGTCAAGGACTCAGCGCGATGAGCGCCGTCAAGCCTGATCCTGCGGGCAATCCGCAGGACGAAAAGACTCCACAGTATTTCTTCGTACAACGGCCGGTTCTGGCCGGTGTGATCTCCATCGTCATCGCACTGCTCGGCGTTCTCGCAATGCTGTCGCTGCCGGTGAACCGTTATCCGCAGATCACACCGCCCAGCGTCCGCGTTACGGCAGTCTATCCCGGCGCGAGCGCGGAGGACGTTGCCAACTCGGTCGCGGCTCCGATCGAGCAACAGTTGTCGGGTCTGGACGGCCTGCTGTATTACAAGTCGTCCAATGCGAGCGACGGTTCGATGAACCTCGCGCTCACGTTCGACATTTCGCG
>DATNCZ010000274.1:0-5168 GCA_035553335.1 Gemmatimonadaceae bacterium | reverse complement strand
GATGGCCAAGGTGAGCTGCAGGCTGGTGCCGAATCAGGATCCGGCGAAGATCGCCCGGCTATTCGAGGCGCACGTGAAGAAATTCACACCCGACGGCGTCACCGTGACGGTGAGTTACGTGCACGGAGGTCGTCCGTGGCGCGCCGATCTCAGTGGTCCGATCTTCGACGCGGCGCGTCGTGCGCTGCATGCTGCGTTCGGACGCGATCCGGTGATCGTGGGAGAAGGCGGATCGATTCCGGTCGTCGGCGATTTTCAGCGAATTCTCGACGCGCCGGTGTTGCTCGTCGGGTTTGGTCTGCCGGGCGAGAACGCCCACGCGCCCGACGAGTGGATGAGCGTCGAGAACTTCCGGATTGGTACGAAAGCCATGGCTGCCCTGTGGGACGAGTACGCGGGGAAAGGAGCGAGCTGACTCTATCGGTTGAGCAGACAGCCGATGGTGGCGCGCAACGTGGTCGCGTCGGAGAACGACGTGAAGACCTGCGCTGATGCGTCACAGCGGTGGCCGAGTAGGACGGTTGCACCGGCCAGCGCCGTGACACGTGTGAGATCGACAGCGATTCGCGTGTGATCGGTTCCGCCCAGCAGATCGGTAAATCCCACCTTGAACCGCGGGTACAGCTCGTCGACCCCCAGGCCTGCGGAGAACCTGAAGTTCGTTGCAGTCGCAGGATTCGTGGATGCAATCAGCTCAGCGCCGGCCATGTCCGGCTGGAATTCGTCGGTTGAGGGGCTCGTTCCGTAACATGGCGTTGCGGGATCGGTCTGCTGCAACGCGCTGCGTGGACAGGTGATCGGTCCCCTTACGGTGCCGACCGTGCCATGCAGGCGGCCCGTCAACTGAAGGGCTGAGTTGACGCCGTGTGTATACCAGATGGCCGCGCTACCGAGGTTCGGCGTGGCCTCCGCGATCGTGATCGGCGGCACGTAGCTCACCTCCAACCCGAAGCCACCAGGCAGGCCGACGGCGAGGCGGGGGCGTCCGAAGAAACTCGTGAGGGCGGTATGTTCGGCCTTTCCCGTGTAGCAGTAATCGGTGTGCTGCAATGCCGCCGACGCAGTCGGAACGTAGGCAGCTTCGCCGGAGAGCCGCGCGGCGCCAGGCTGGAGCGAGAGTGATGCCGGATCGGCGCTGAAGACCAACGGAACGGAGTAAAAGGCGAGCAAGCGGGCCTCGTTGCTTCCGCGCGGTGGGCGGCACTGAGAGAAGGCCTGCGTGGCACCCAGGCAGCTGAGTGCTACCAGCAGCACGACTCGCGATGTGAGTTGGCTTCGCATGCCGAAACGTAAGAACCAGACGATGCACGGAATCACTCTAGCGGTGAGCTGCGTAACAATCACGGTGAGGAGAAGCCTCCGCCGGACGAGCGTTGCGCGATCTTTTTCCGGCTGGCGCCGTCTGTGAGGCGACATATGTTAGGGCGATGCACATGGCCGTCGACAGACAGGTGAGCGTACTCGACGAGGAGCGCGATCGCGCCGAGCGGAAGTTGAATACGGTCCGTGGCGTGGTGCTGCTCGTGCTGGCGATCGCCGCCGCTGCCTATGCTCCGGTGTTGCCACGCAGTCTCAATCTGGTGAACGCCGCGATTCTGGCGCCGATGTTGGCGTGGACGGTGGGGCAGGCCTGGTTTCTTTATCGGCGCCCGGTGCTCCCCTCTTGGCTCCCGGTGCTGAACCCGATTGTGGACGTCGTCGCGGTGACTGCGACGATGGGCGCCTACGGCATAATCGCGACGCCGACGCTTGGTCTCAAGTCTCCGATGGTCCTTGCATACTTCGCGATACTTGCGGCGCGGCCAATTCTGTCTTCTGCGCGGCGTGCGGCGATTGTGGCCGTGTTCATTCTCGTTGCATATGCGTCGCTGGATTTCCTTTTCCTCGTGATCTATGGAGTTGCGATTGGTGACCCCGTCTCGGCCAGCGGGACGGCGTCGGTAGCCCTGCTGGATGAGGGTGCGAAGCTCACCTTGCTCGCGGCGGCGGGCGGGATCGCGACGTACGCCACGTGGTGGCACGAGGGGCTCGCGCGCCGATATGCGGCGCAGGCACAGGAACAGGCAGTACTGCAGATGCGGCTCGCTTCATCCCGGCTCGACAGTTTGCGCCAGCAGCTCCGTCCGCATTTTCTATTCAACGCGCTCAATGCGATTACGGCGCTCGTGGATGCCGATCCGCCCGCTGCCCAGCGCATGATCTCGGGCCTGGGTGAGCTGATGCGCGTTTCATTGGACGCCGGCGGCGCGGAAGAGGTGCCGTTGCGAGACGAATTGCGTATCCTCGACCATTATACGGCGATTCAGCGCATCCGGTTCGAGGATCGGCTCACGATCGTGACCGATATCGACGACTCGATCGGTGACTCGCTCGTTCCGACTCTGATCCTGCAGCCACTGGTGGAGAATTCGATCCACTACGGACTTGCCCAGTGCTCGGCGCGCACTCGGATCGCGATTCGAGCCTGGCGTGACGCCGATTCCCTTGCGCTGGAGGTGAGCGACGACGGACCCGGTCTCAAGGGCCAATCCGCTGACCTGATCGTCGAGCGCATCGGTATCGGAAACGCTCGGGCGCGGTTGATGTATCTATACGGCGATGCGCACTCATTCACGGTCGAGAGTCCGGAGCAGGGCGGATTCCGCGTGTCGATGCGGATCCCGTATCACGTCGAGCACATGAATCGCGGTGATTCGATGAATGCACCTACAGAGTGAGGATCCAATGAATCGGGCTCCTGTTCAGGTATTGATCGTGGATGATGAGCCGCTTGCGCGTCGCCATCTGCGCACCATTCTGGAAGCCGACAGCGATGTCGTCATAGTGGGCGACGCGTCGAACGGGCGTGAAGCCGTGCAGATGATTTCGCGGCTGGCGCCGGATGTCGTCCTTCTGGATGTCCAGATGCCGGAGATCGACGGATTCAGCGTGGTCGCGCAACTCGATCCGGCGCACATCCCGATGATCATCTTTGTCACCGCACATGACTCGTATGCACTCAAGGCGTTCGACGTACATGCTGTGGATTATGTGCTCAAGCCGGTTGCGCGCGATCGTCTCATGCAGGCCGTCGCCCGTGCAAAGACGCGTCTGGCGTCGTCCGATGCCTCGTCGCACGCCCAGAGCTTGAGGAAATTCGTCGAGGAAATGAAGACGTCGCGCGACGCCGAGCGGCTTGCGATCCGTCTCGATGGAAAGCACGTTCTTCTCCCCACCGAGTCCATAGACTGGATCGAGGCTGTGGACGACTACGTGAGAATCCACATGGGCAAGGCTTCCCACCTCGTCCGCGGCACACTCACATCGTTCCAGGACCGGCTTCCGTCACTGTTCATGCGCATTCATCGATCGGCGATCGTGAACACGACTCGCATCAAGGAAGTGTTCCCGAATGAGCAGGGTGATTACCGGATCATTCTCCAGGATGGAACGAGGCTTCCGTCGGGGAGAAGCTATCGGACGGCGGTCGCCGAGTTCCTGCGGTCACTGACCGTGTAACGTCGGCCTCCACCGCTTGAACTCTGCGCTTCGCCGCAAGCGGGGTGTATGCGCCGGTCGTGCGCGGCGACGTTCCGGGCATGAACATCATCTCATCTGTTGTGGTAGCGACAGCCATCATGGCGGCCACGGCCTGCGGTGGCTCTGGCGGATACGGCACGTCGCCGACTCCTCCGAGCAATCCCGGAAATCCGTCCGCGACGTGCACGCCGGGTAATGGCACCGTCTGCCTCGTATCGAGCAACGCGTTCGACCCATCGTCGGTCACCATCGCCGCCGGAAGCAGCATCACGTTCAACAACACATCCGGCACCACTCACAACGTGACGTTCACGACGGCCGGCGCGCCAGCCAACGTTTCCGACTTCGCGTCCGGCACGCGCGTCGTGGCGTTCCCGACAGCTGGAACTTACAACTACCATTGCACCATCCATGGTTTGAGCATGAGCGGCGTCGTGGTGGTTCAGTGACGCGTTCACACACGGGAGTGTGAGTGGAAAGCAAGACGAAGCTACTTGGGCATCCGGCGCACCAGATCGCTGTATCGTTTCCGATGGGCCTGCTTGCCACGGCTGCGCTGTTCGACGCCGTTTATGTAGTTCATGGCGGGCAGACGTGGGCGCTCGTCGCGTTCTACATGATCGGCGCGGGCGTTGTCGGCGGGTTGATCGCCGCGATATTCGGCCTGATCGACTACCTGGCGATACCGTCAGGAACGAGGGCCAAGCGCATTGGCGGATTTCACGGCCTGAGCAGTGCGACGCTGGTTACGTTCTTTCTCGTGAGCTGGCTGCTGCGGATGCATGGACCGACTGCACCGGAGCCACTTGCGCTTCTCTTCTCGTTCAGCGGCGTTGCATTCCTCGGGCTGGCGGGCTGGCTCGGCGGCGAGTTGCTCAACCGTATGGGTGTGGGAATCGACGACGGTGCACATCTCAACGCGCCCAGCTCGCTCAGCGGTCCTGCCGCGCTCGGCGCGACGCTACGAGTGCCAGAGTCGGCTCGCGCGGACCCACGGGCTCAGTAGCGCCACTGACGCACGAAGAACAATCCGAACGCGCTGGTCGTTTGTGGCGTCTGGTCGGGAGACAGTGATGGCTGGCTGAGCAGATAACGCGGCTCGAAGCTGGCATCGATCTGATATCCAGCTCGCGTATTGAAGCGATGCGTGATCTGGAAGCCCGGCCTCTGTAGCGACGCCGGATCGGGGCGCACTTGAAGCTGCAGGAAGGTGTTCGTCTGGATGTACTTGGCGAACTCCACCTGCGTCGCGCGAAGAAAACTGCCCGCGTCGAGCGACACGGCGGCGGGTGTGATGTTGAAGAAGTCAGCGCCAAGCGATCGCGCAGCGGTGCTGGCTGCCTGATCGGTGAGTGCACCAAGCGCCGCGGCCGCTACCTGCTTGGCAGCAAAGGCAGCGCCCGCGCCGACGATGTTGCTGCCGCCGCTACCGCCCGTCGTCAGGCCGCCGCCCTCCTGTTGAAGCAGCGACGAAGAAGTACGCCCGAACGCCAGATAGCTGAGCAGGTCGGTCTGCGAGATGGGCGGCTGCGCATCGCTCTCGAGGGATATCTTGGGAGCGTCCAGCGTCCCGGAGATGATGATCCGGATCGCTATTGCCTCCCGGGTCGGAAGCTGGACGTCATACTCTCCGGTCACCTGGAGTGTCG
>DATNCZ010000273.1:0-5023 GCA_035553335.1 Gemmatimonadaceae bacterium | reverse complement strand
GAACAGCAGGACAACGAACAGTGGCACCTACTCATCCTCGAAGAGCTGATTGCCAAGTCCGGGAATCGTGAGAACCACTTCTACTACTTCTGGATCCCACAAGCCATCGCGATGGTCTACTACCAGATCTCATGGCTGCTGTTCGTCATCAAACCGAAGTGGTCCTACCTGCTGAACGCGGACTTCGAAGACCACGCTGAACACGAATACATGCTGCTCGTTGCCGAGCACCCCGAGTGGGAGGACATCCCGTTCCGATCGGATTTCGCCGCAGACTACGGATCGTTCGGTTCTCTAGCTGACCTGTTCCGGCAGATCGGCCACGACGAGCGTGTTCACAAGGAAGAGTCCATCGCACTTCTTGCCAATTCCCGCTTCAGCTGAGTCATATCGCGACGACCATTGGGTATGCCTTGTCTGGCAGGACAGTTGCACCACGCCATGCCAAGCGTTCCACAACGTCGAGGAAAGCGGGAGCCGGATGAACAAGGCGCTGGTTGATCACCGGAACTTGCGGCTGGCGCGATGACTGGCCGCGCTCGAGGCCGTGCGGGTCCGACCGGTGGGCTCGCCGGGCCGCGCGCGCAAAAGACGGTGTCGCTGGCCCTGCAGGGCGGCGGGGCCCACGGCGCCTTCACGTGGGGCGTGCTCGACGCCCTCCTCGAAGACGGGCGCCTGGCAGTCGAAGCAATCACCGGGGCGAGCGCCGGCGCCATGAACGCCGTCGTGATGGTGGAGGGCTGGCTCGGGGGCGGGATCGACGGGGCGCGGAGCCAGCTCGAAACCTTCTGGCGCCGGGCCAGTCTCGACGGGTCCCTTTCCCCCGCCCAGCGCGCGCTTCTCGGCCTGATGCTGGGCTTCTGGAGCAAGGCCTGGACGAACGTCATCGCGCCACGCTTCAGTCCCTACCGGACGAACCCGCTGAATATCAATCCTTTGCGTGACGCGATCGAGGCGCTCATCGACTTCGATCGCGTGCGCTCCTGCAACGATGTAGCGCTCTTCGTCAGCGCGACCAATGTCTGGACCGGCAAGGTTGCGATCTTCAAGACACCGGAACTCACGGCCGATCACCTGATGGCCTCGGCCTGCCTGCCCACCGTGTTCCAGGCGGTGGAAATCAACGGCGTGCCCTATTGGGACGGCGGCTATATGGGCAATCCGGCACTGTTCCCGCTCTTCGATGAGACGATGACCGACGACATCCTGCTCGTGCAGATCAACCCGCTGGAGCGCCGGCAGACCCCCCGCACGGTCAGCGAAATCAATAACCGGCTCAACGAGATCACCTTCAACAGCACTCTATTGCGCGAATTGCGGGCCGTGGCGTTCGTCCAGCGGCTGCTCGAGGAGGGAAAATTCTCGCCCGACGAATACAAGAACGTCCACTTGCACCGGATCGACGGAACCGGCGTGCTCGACGATCACGAGGCCTCTTCGAAGCGCAAAGCGGAATGGGATTTCTTCGTGCAGCTTCGCGATGCCGGCCGGCGCACCGCTCAATGCTGGCTCGCGGCCCATTACGGAGAGATCGGTGTGCGCGGCACACTCGATCTGGAGAGCGCTCTGCGGTGACGCGGGTCGATCGCGGAAGCGCCAGGCAGACCACCACCTCGCCACCATGGATTTGCGTGGTCGTCGCCGCCGCGAGATCCCCCCAGCCGGTTCGTATGGCTGGGAGGGTTCCACATTTCCATGTGGCGCGAGGACTCAACGTCATACTGTCTGAGCCAGCCGGGAATTCCTTCTCCCAACCGAACCGAAGAGGCCCATGATGTCGTCAGAAGCGCTGCCCGCACCCTCGACTGCGCGTCCAGTCCAAGATCTGATTGGGATCGCTGAGAATGTCACCTTCTCGGCTGATCCGGCCGCCCTATTCCGTGAGCTGCTGGTTGCTGCAGGAATGATGCTGAGAAATCCGGCCGGAATCATCGCTGCCAACACGCGTCTGCTCTGGGGTTATGCGGGGGCGTTTCGAGCTGCCGGCGAGCGCGCGATCGGCCGTGACAATCCCGGTCCCATCGCGATCGCGCGAGGCGACAAACGATTCGCCGATCCGGCCTATCAGCAGAATCCGGCGTACTTCTTGCTGGCTCAGCAGTATCTGTTGTTCAGCCGGCTTGTCGACGAACTCCTCGACACCGCCGGAGTGAGTGGATCCAGGGAAGCAAAGGCGCGCTTCATCGCCAAGTTTCTCGTCGATGCACTCGCCCCGACGAACACCCTGGCCGGCAACCCCGCGGCTCTCCGCAAGGCGTTCGACACGGGCGGCAAGAGCATCGTCAATGGCCTCAAGAACTGGGTGCACGATCTTCGCCACAACGGTGGATGGCCGTCGCAAGTCGACCGCTCCGGATTCGAGGTCGGCGTCAACATGGCTGCCACGCCGGGAAGCGTCGTCTACCGCAGCGACCTCATCGAGTTGATCCAGTACTCGCCACAGACGCCTGAAACGTATGCGGTGCCGTTGCTGTTCTGCCCACCGTGGATCAACAAGTTTTACATCATGGATCTGGCACCGGGAAAAAGTCTTATCGAGTGGGCGGTCCAGCACGGACATACGTGTTTCGCGATCAGTTACCGCAATCCGGATAAGTCGATGAGCGAGCTCGGATTCCGCGACTACCTGTTCCAAGGACCGCTGGACGCCGTGCGAGTCGTTCGTGAGATCACCGGTGCACCCGCGGTGAACACGGTGTCGGT
The DNA here is from genome assembly GCA_035553335.1 of Gemmatimonadaceae bacterium. Taxonomy (GTDB): domain Bacteria; phylum Gemmatimonadota; class Gemmatimonadetes; order Gemmatimonadales; family Gemmatimonadaceae; genus Fen-1247. Next base: position 2,320 of record DATNCZ010000273.1, on the reverse strand, counting down.
GTGCCTGGGTGGAACACTCACTGCACTTGGACTTGCTCACAACGCGGCACGAGGTGACGACTCCATCAAGTCCGCGACATTCCTGAATACGCATACCGATTTCACCCAACCAGGTCTGCTCGGTACGTTCACCGATGAGGCGACGGTCGCGGGACTTGAAAAGCAGATGCGGAAGACGGGCTTCCTGGACTCGGCGACCATGGCGCGGACCTTTAGTGCGTTGCGGTCAAACGACCTGATCTTCCAATACGTGTCGAACAACTGGCTGCAGGGAAACAAGCCACCGTCGTTCGATTTGCTGGCCTGGAATGAAGACTCGACGCGTATGCCGGCCCGGATGCATTCGGAATATTTGCGCTCGTGCTATCTGCGCAACGAATTTGCTCTCGGTGAATTCGAAATCGAAGGCAATCGTCTCGACCCGGGTCTGGTCGACATCGACACGTACGTGTTGGCGGCGGTGGACGACCATATAGTGCCGTGGACATCGGGCTACAAGACCACACAGCTTCTCGGTGGCAAGAGCAGGTTTGTCCTGAGTTCATCCGGCCACATAGCCGGTATCGTCAATCCTCCCAATCCCAAGGCCAAGCACTGGGTAAACGACAGTCTTCCCGCCGACCCGCATGAATGGAAAGCGAACGCAGACTTGGTGAACGCCACCTGGTGGCAGGACTGGACGGCGTGGATCGCCGAACGGGGCGGCGAAATGGTTCCCGCGCCCGATCACCAGGGCAGCGACGACTACCCGCCAGTCGAGAAAGCACCCGGTAGTTACGTCCGGGCCACCTGATGAGCCCCTCGCCGGGGATTGTTGACTCGGACGCGATGGAACTCTCGATTGGCGGTCTACGCGTTGCGGCGCGGGCCACCGGATCCGGTGATCCGGTGTTGTTGCTCAACGGCATGTCGCGCCCGATGGAGAGCTGGGCGCATTTCGCCCACGCGCTTCGAGACAGAACTGTTATTGCGTTTGACGCACCCGGGGTCGGCGCGAGCGAAACTCCGGTGGTTCCGTACACGATGCCCATGTTGGCGGATATCGCCGCACGGGTCCTCGATGCGTTCGGCGTCGAGAAAGCGGACGTCGTCGGATACTCCCACGGCGGCGCGGTCGCCCAGCAGTTGGCGGTCGGTCACGCCGCCCGCGTGAACCGACTCGTGCTGCTTGCGACGGCTTGTGGAGTCGGCGCGGTTCCAGGGCATCCCCGCGATGTCACCCAACTCTTGCTGACGCCCAATCGCGAAACGCGGTGGCCGCGTCCGAATCCGTTGGGCTTGTTCTGGCAGATCGCTGCCATCTCGACCTGGTCCAGCATCCCCGTTCTCGGCTGCATCGCCGCGCCCACCCTGGTGGTCTGCGGCGATTACGACAGGGCCGTCGTACCCGCGAACAGTCGGCTACTCGCGGCGCGCATCCGCGACGCCCGCCTTGTCACGGTCCAGGCCGGACACGATCTGCAAAAGCCCGGCCCGGCAGCCATTGTGGGCCACCTGGTGGAGCGCTTTCTCGATGCGAAAACTTCGACGCCGCAACCAGAATGAGGGTGATTATCCAAAGGCAACGGCCGCAGTATCGGCCCCCGGCACGTCGATCGACTCGGGAAGCTCGGCCGACTCGCCGGTCGGCGCCGCCTGGTCGTCGGGCGCGATGACGGCGGGATCGACCCGGAGAACCGCGTATCCCGCAACGGCGCCGGCACCGAAGCCAGGGGCGAAAACCCGGATTGGCTTGGTGATCACCTTGTCGCGGACAGCGTCGTGGATTGCCAGCGGAATGCTCGCCGAGGAGGCGTTCCCCACCCGTTCGATATTGAAATACAGCTGATCCGGGGAGAGGCCGGCGCCCTTCGCGAGGTCGGTCACCATGGTCTTATTCGCCTGGTGCGGGATGATCAGTTCGATGCTGTCCAGAAGCGAATCTGCGACTCCATCCGGATCCGGCAAGGCCCGGATGTCGTCGAGCATCTGCACTAGGTAGCGCCCGGCGAGCGCCTTCACCTCGGGGCCGAAGACGGTGATGTTGTTGGCGAACGCGGGGTTGGGCCACAAGATCGAGTTGACCTGGCTTGTCGGACCGCTGGCATAGGTCTGCATGTACTCGATATCCGGCGGCGACCCCTCGGGGGCGGGGCCGAGCACAATGGCGGCCGCGCCGTCGCCGAAGATCATCCGGGAGGGCCGGACGTTCCCGATCTTGTTAGAGAACTTTTCCGCGCACACCACGAGCACGGGCCGCCGAACCAGCTGGAGAATTCTCGTCGCCTCGGCCAGCCCGTAGCTGAGGCCCGCGCACGCGGCGATGAGGTCGAACGAGCAG
>DATNCZ010000272.1:0-4243 GCA_035553335.1 Gemmatimonadaceae bacterium | reverse complement strand
TCTACAAAACCATAATGTGGTATCTCTATGCCGGAGAGATCGACATAAGTACGCGGAGTCGCAAGCGTTACAAGTTCGCCGACTGGGTGTCGATGCAATACTGGCTTGAGTTTTGTCTCGACGCCTCGACATTGACGATGTTTGTCATCGGTACGTCGCTCGTATTGCACGAGACGTTTAGATAATATGACTAGCGCTTGCTTCCACGCTGCATCACGGCGCCGGTTTCAAGAACTGCTGTATGCTCACCGGTGAGTACGATGGCTCCGACCGCCACTACTATTATCGCGAATAGCCGCGCAGCCTGGGTGCGATCTCTCAAGGTCGCACCCTGCCCCTGGTTCGCGATCGGATTCGCGCTCGCCCTCCTGCCCACCCATCTTCCTGCGCAGACTGATCGCCGTCCGGCGGTGCCGCACGTCGCAGCCGGCGGCGGTGATTCATCGCGCACACCCGCGGCAGTTGTCCCGATTCACAACGGCACCAACCGCGTCGATCTTCTTGGCACCGGCAAGCAGGGCGAGATCATCGTGAGCCGGCGCAACAACGGCAACGTTCATGGTTTCAGCGTCGTGCTCTTTCAGGTGCTGGCACCGTCGCCCTCTTATGGCGACGGGAAAAATCCCATCTGGCAGGTGATTCCCTTCTTCGGTGGGCCAAATGACCCGGAGGCAGGAGCGGAACTCTTCACGACGTTCGAAGGCGCCGACTGTACACTTCGGGATCTGCGCGTCGTCCGCACAGCCAAGGGACATCCAGCGGAGGTCGTGACAGCGACGCGCGACTTTGGCAACTCCTTCGCCGATTCCGCGGCAGTCCGTTTCGACTTCTATGAACTGCGTGATGGCAAGGAAGGCTTCGGACCGACGTACCTGTTTCGCCATGCGCGCACCGTACACGCCAAAGGAAGGTATTGCGACGTGGACGATGCCTTCGATCGCGAGCTCGGACTGGGGACTGCGGGTGTGCTTCGGTGGGACGGGCCGCGATGAGTTCGTGGCCCGCCTGAAACAGTGGACGGGACGACACGAGACAAACCGATTACGGACGGTGCTGTTGTGAACCGTCAGCCAGAGTTGCAGCCAGAGTCGCAGCCAGAGTCGGAAGTTTCGCGGATCCCCACCAGTCGCCCCACCAGTCGCCCCACCAGTCGCCCCACCAGCGCTTAGCGAGGGTTCGAACGGACGCATCGCACCTCGCGTACGTCGGTTCGCATTCCTGGCGATTGTACTCGCAGTCTCCACCGCCGTCACCGCGTGTCGCGGCCTTGTGCATCTGATCTACGGCGTCATCGAATCAGGAAGGCACTTCGACCTCACAATCCCGATGCGGGGCCTTGCTTTTCAAGACGGTATCCAACCCCCGTTTACCTCCTTAACACAGTCGGCCGGTCACTTTCCCGGGGTGGCTCCAAGTTCCGCAGCGGCTTTGCCGGCGTCTTGTTGCGCCGCCTCGAGGGAAGTCGCTTTCAACCCACTTTGCGCGTCGGCAAGCGCGCTCTTCAGTTTTGCCACAAGCGCCGAGTCGCTCGCCGCATCGTTTATTGCGCCGTCGCCCTGGCCCTTGCAGGGGTTTCCTGCAGCCGCGTCGAAACCGGTGCCTTTGGGACCGACCAGGCAGTTGACGACATGGTGCAAATGCAGCTGGGCCATCGCCAGAGGGGTCGCACTTTGTGCCAGGACCGCGTGGGTGTGGGCGGTGCTTACCTCTTTGGTTGCCTGACTTTGCGCGAACGCGCTGAGGGGCAATCCGGTCGCGAGAGCGGTGACAACCCCCATTATCAATAACTTTTTCATGATACCCTCGGAGAAAGGTTTCCTACTGTCGATGACGGGGTGACGGGTTCAGGTCCCGCGTGATGCAAGATCCGACCCCACCGATGCGATTTCCCCTTTCCACACTCCTCATGGCTTTACTGCTTTCAGCCCGGCGCTCTCGCGCGCGTTGAACGCTGCGAGATCCGTGGCCCACACCTTGGCGAGCGCGCGCCGCGAACTGAGACGAAGGAGCCGTCCCCACTCCGTCCCCGATCCCGGTTTCACAACACCGCCCACCACGGCGCTGCAATAACGTTGGATGTCAACTCGCGAATCGCGGGATCGGCGCTCAGGAGCAGCCCGCGCACCGCGGCACCGTGACCGTCGAGGAATACCTTGACGTGACGCGCGTCGCTCCCGTTGACCGCTGTCGAAGTCTTCAGTTCGATCGGCAGAAGTCTGCGCTCGCGCTCAGCGACGAAATCAACTTCCTGCCCCGATTGTGTCCGCCAGTGATGCACGCCGCGGTTGGGAGATGCGTCTCGCCACACGGCGAGGTCCGATGCAACAAGCGTTTCGAAATGAAAGCCCGTTGGCTCCGGCTCTCGCGCTGCGGCGAGCGCCAGCGCAACGTCGGCCATGAAGAGCTTGGGCGCCTTTGTTACTCTGTGCCCGGCATTTCGCGAGAACGCGGGTATCAACTCGATCAGGAAGCTGCGCTCGAGCGCATCGAGCCAGCGCCGGACCGTGGTGACCGGAGTGCCAAGATCTCCCGACAGTCCATTGACGTTCAGTATCTGACCCGTGCGCGATGCCACCAGCCGCATGAACTGCTCGAATCGATCGGCGGATTCAATCGCAAGCAACTCCCGAATGTCACGATTCGCGAACACCTCGACATAGTCGTCGAGCAGTCGCCGGCGCACGTCTGCTGCAGCTGCAACTGCCCTGGGAAAGCCACCCGTCTCGACGGTCGTTCGCCAGTTCAGCATGCCGCTCGCCGCGGCTCGCCGTTCAAGCTCCTCGATCACACCTGGCGTGTCATGATCGAAGAGAAAATCCCAGCCAGCGTGAGTTTCACTCAGACGAAGCTCGCTGAGCGTGAGTGGCCGGAGTGTTCGATACGCGGCACGCCCCAGCAGTGAATCTCCCACCGCACCCGACATCACCGGCTGGTTCGATCCGCTCAGGAGGTACTGGCCTGCTCGCTGCTCGCGATCGACAACGGCTTTAACTGCGAGGAACAGCTCAGGTGCACGCTGGGCCTCGTCGATGAAGCCGGCGCCAGCGAGCTCGTCCAGGAGCCCCTCGGGATCTTCCCTCGCCTGTCGCAGAACGTCCCGATCGTCCAGCGTTCGGTACGCCATTCCACGCTCCTCGGCCAGCTCTCGCCCCAGGGTGCTCTTTCCCACCTGGCGTGCTCCCATGAGCGCGACCACGGGGTAGGTCTCGAGATCCGGGATCAGGGCCTGGCGTAGCGATCGAGGGTATTGAGGTGTGGACATGCGGTATTAATACGTTATATTATCCGAGGAAGGGCAATATAACGTATAAGGATCAGACATGCAAACGGGCCCCTCGGTCGAAGACATCCTGGATTTTCTGAATCACGCCGACGAACGCGGGCTGATGCCAGCGGCTACCGCGCAGGCGCTCGCGGTCGCCACCCGGAACGTGTTCGCGGTGCTGGACGACGCCGAGAAGTCGCACCTGCCGCTGGACGATCTCGATGCGATAATTCGCCGCTTCAACAACAAGCGAGCGCGCGATTTCAACCCGAACTCGCTCAAGGAGTATGCGCGCCGAGTGCGGCGTGCGGTCGACATGTATGTTACGTGGAAGAACGATCCCGCCAACTTCACCGTCAAGACGCGCACAACGAATACCACGCGAAAGAAAGATCAGGCGAATGGGCGCACGACTGCGGCGACACCGAGCGCCGCGGCAGACACGGAGCCGGCTGGACCGCCATCTTCCTACTCGCCAGCACCGGGGACGACCGGCGGATATTCCACCGCCATTCCCGTGCGCGCCGGTCAGGTCGTTACGGTGTCGAACATTCCATTGGATCTGACCGTCGCCGAGGCCGAGCGGCTGGCGCAGTTCATTCGTATGTTGGCGCCCGTAGGAGCGTGATCCGGATGCACACCGAGGGCCGCTTCAGGGCCACCAACACAATCACGCGACTCGCGACCGGCGCGATCCTCTGCGCGGCCGCACTGATTCCTATCACGGCCGCGTCTCAAGTAACGACACAGTCACCCGCGGCCTTGCCCGCCCCCGCCCCCGCCCCGTCGCCTCCATCCGCTGACGCCGTTCTCCGCCATCTCCGCGAAACTGTTTCCTGGTACCACACCATCGAAACGATCGCGCAGAACAGCGACCTCTCCGACGGCACCAGAACTCGTGACGGAATGCGGAGCTCGGCACTCGTGGCGCTGCGCTCGGCCTTTGACTTTGCTCGCGCCGCCGCGCGCATGGTGGAT
>DATNCZ010000271.1:0-4652 GCA_035553335.1 Gemmatimonadaceae bacterium | reverse complement strand
CCACCCGTGTGCGACGGGTAGCTACGCCTTTGTCGCAACCAGAATTCACGGTCGCGGGGCTGTAGCTCAGTTGGTAGAGCGCTGCAATCGCACTGCAGAGGTCAGGGGTTCGATTCCCCTCAGCTCCACTTTGATGTTACGACAGGCTTCGGCCTGCGTCTTGTAAATAGATTATTGTATTGCCCGCCGCCGATCGGTAGGACGTAGAGTTCCAATGACGGCGTGCGTGGCAGCCTAACCCCGGGATAGCTCCTGGGGTTTTTCTGTATGGGCAGGTCCCGGTGCCCGCCCTCGCGAACGGGAGCCTCGCTTATACAGGGGCAGGCGCCCGTGCCTGCCCTCCGCCCCGCGCGCTGCCTCTAGGCCGGCGCGAAGGCCGGCGCCCCGAACCCTATCGGCATCGAGCGCTTGAAGAGATCGGCGATCGCCGAATCCGTCAGCGCGGCCTGGATCTTCGAGACCGGGATCCGCTCCGTAACCACCGAGGCGTCCACTCCGCGCCAGTCGAATCGGGCATACCGGTCCTTGCGCGAGGTGCTGGGGTCCGGATGATGGAAGATGATGTTCGCGCTGCTGTTGCCCGGAAGCTGGACCTCGACACCCCAAAGCGTGCCGTCCGCGGTCTGAAAGGGCTTCATATTCTTGATGCTCACGGTACCTCCTCGAAAAGTTGCTGCACGTCCAGCTCGACGCCAAGATAATTGATCTCGGCGACGTAGCTCTCGATGTCCACGGCCAGCGCGCGCACCTCGGCTTCGAGTTCGGCCGCCGCCTCACCCGGCTCCGCCGCCGTGCTGTTCACCGATGCGAGCTCGAACTCGCGCACCTTGTCCCGCCAGATCGATAAGTCGCGGCGAAGGTCGGCCACGATCTCTCGAACCATGGGATACGACGGATGTCGCGCATCGAGCAGTGGCCCCCAATCCATTTGCCGAATCTAATCGGCGGTGTTGTGGGGTTGTAGCAAGCCGAGGCCGACGTCGTGTTGCACCGCTGTGGTGCGCTGCCGCGAGAGCTGGACCTCGACGACCGCGTAGGACCCCAATACCAGAACCGCGGCAATCGCCTGCGCGACGAGCGTCTCGACCGTCGGGAAGATGGCGAACCACAGCCCCATCCACGGACGAATGATTCCCTCGAGAGCTGGAATCGGCGTCGTTCCGATCCAGTGCGCCATTTGCATCTCCTGAGCCTGCTCGCCAACCATGACGAGCAGCACGACTCCAAGCAGCGCGCCAGTGAGCACGAGCATGCGCTTGTACGGCAGCTTGCGATGCGCGACGAACGTCAGCACAGCCACGATGCTGGCGAAGATGAGACCGACGATCACTCCGTTCAGCACCGCGTGACCGCCAAGCTTGAGCCGGTAGTTCTGCAGGAAGAGAACCACCTCGAAGCCTTCGCGATACAGCGACGTGAATCCAAGCGCAGCAAGGCCCCACGCAACACGCGCGCGCGATTCGCCGCGATCGGCGCTCTTGAGCAACGCGCGCTTCTTCTTGGTATGCAGCGAGATCCAGCCGGACCAGTAGAACTTGTGAAAGAACCAGTTCATCACGATGAGAAGCACGATTATCGCGATCAGTCCCGTTGCGGCCTGCAGGTCGAGCGCCGGCACACTATTCTCGATGCTGTCGAGAATACCGACGACGATTCGCCACGTCACCAACGTCGCGACGAACGCGACCGCGGCGCCGAGTGTTATGGGCCTTCGATACAACTTGCTGTCGCCCACCATGCTCGCAGTTATCGCGGAGAGCACGAGAATGCATTCGAGACCCTCGCGGAAGACGAGCACCGCGATGTCGATCGACGCCGCGGTCGAGCTGTGGTCGAGCGCAGGGTCCGGATTCCCTCCCCGACTCACGCCCTGCCAGATCAGCAGGGCAATGACGGCAAGAGCGCCGGCGATCCAGGCAATGCGGGGTCCGATGCGCCGTGCCGGAAGAGTGGATTCCTGTGAAGGTTCAATCATCTGTAAGATGGTGCTCTATCACGTAACGTGTCTGGCCAGCGACCGACGAGATGCCCAGCTTGCGCGCGATGCTCTCGCGGTGGGTCTCGACCGTTCGGTGGCTGATTCCGAGATCCGCCGCGATCTCCTTGTTGGTTCCGCCAGCGGCGACACGCACGAGCACCTGCCGCTCGCGCCTGGTAATTGGCGATTCGGTTTGTTCGATGGCTGTAACACGCGGCCGCGCCAGCTCGGGACTGAAGAACGTCTCACCAGCCATCACGGCGCGAACTGCCGCGCGCAGATCCGTCGCTGCGCTGTCCTTCAACAGGTAGCCGTGAGTACCGGCGCGCACGCTCTCCGCGATGTATTCCGCATCGTCGTGCATGCTCAACATCAGAATGCGCGTGTTCTCCAGATCGCGCCGCAATTCGGCGAGCACTCCAAGCCCCGATCCGCCGGGCATGGAAACGTCGAGTATTATCACATCCGGACGTTGCTCTCGTGCAAGGCGCAACGCGGACGGCCCATCAGTGGCCTCGGCGACCACCGCGACACCAGGCATCGATTCGAGAATGTGCCTGATTCCCGCGCGCACCACAGCGTGGTCGTCGGCTACGAGAACCGTTATCTCCTGCGTCACTGCGGTCACGCGATCGCACCCACGTCCAGCGGCAGGCTCGCGGCGAGGCGCGCGCCTCCGCCTGGATTGTCGCAGAGCTCGACGGAGCCGCCAAGTGACGCGAATCGCTCCCGCATTCCGATGAGTCCCATGCCGGAGTGCACGGCGCCGCCGCGCCCGGATGGAAGTCCGCATCCATCGTCGATGACTGTCAGGCTGACGCTGCCGTCGTTGCAACGGAGAGCTATGTGGACGACCGATGCGCCAGCGTGACGGCCGATGTTGGACAACGCCTCCTGCAGGGCACGATAGAATGCGAGGTCCGCGCCGTCTTCGAGTGCGGGAAACTCCTGCGCTGGCGGAAGATCGAGACGCACTTCCGTGCCGGATCGTTGCGCGAATGCCGTCGCCACGGATCGCAGCGCTGGTACCAGCCCCAGATCGTCGAGCAGTGAGGGCCGCAGATCGTGAATCACCGCGCGGATGCTGCGTATGCCGGCATCGGTCAGCGCGAGTGCTTCGTCAACGCGGCCTGCGTCGGTGGCGGGAACTACGTCGCGGAGAATCGCGAGCTCCATCTTCACGGCTGACAGTAGCTGCGCGGTTTCATCGTGCAGCTCGCGCGACAGCCTCCGCCGTTCATCTTCCTGCTGCAACACCATTCGTGTCGAGAGGCGCTCGAGGTCGGCTGTGCGCTGCTGCAGCGCGCCGTACAGACGCGAATTCTCGAGAGTACCACTCATCTGCCGGCCGAGCGCGGTGAGAAAATTCGCGTCGAGCGCTGCGAATGGAACGTGATCTTCCGCGACAATCACGAGCGCGCTTCCGCCGCCTTCCGAGCCGCGCTCCTCCACGGGCAGAACCGCTGCGAATGGAAAGGCGAGGCCGTCGCCGATTGCATCCGCGGCAGCGCTCCACTCCGGCGCGATGAACGCGCGTTGCGAACCAGCCGCGACACGCGACAGCAGCTCGGCCTGCGACCCGGTTGGCGTCGTTCCACTCCAACCCTCGCACGCACCGACGCCGAGCTCGAAATACCCGTCACGTACCGGATCGAGCCGGAATACCGCTGCACCGCTCACCGCGGGCACCGAAACGATCCGCTGAAGAACCGTCGCGACAACGCGCTCACGCGACGACGATGCGGCCGACATCAGATCGGACGAGAGAGTGCCGAGTGTACCGACACCGCGACGCAGGTCGTCGGTGACGAGCAGAAGAATCCCCGCACCGACTGTGATCGTAAGGAGCACATCGACGTAGTATCCCCACGGTAACCACGCACCGTACGCGCGCAGCAGTGGATAGTCGAGATGATGTACGCCCCAGACGAAAAAGGCCGCGGCAAGTACAGTCGCGCCCGTCGAGCGGGTGCTGCGTGCGTAGCGATAGAACACGACTCCGGTCCACAGCGTCGCGCACGACAGGAACAGCACCATCGGAACCGAAGCGAGTGTATAGGCTCCGAGATGGTAGACTGCGAAGTAGGACCAGACCGGGGGGAACAGAACCGCGATCATGTGCCAGCGTCGCCGCCGGAATCTGCCCGAGAATACCAGCGCGGTCGCGAGCACGGCGAGCGCCGTCCATCCAGTGAAGACCTGGAGCCAGTAGAGCAGTACCGATTCGCGCGTGAACAGGAATGCGCCGATCGCCGCGAGTCGCACGACATACAGTCCCCACGCAAGGGACCACCACGCGAACACCGGCTTGCGGTACTCGCGGTACTGCCATGCGCAGACCACCATGAGCCCGAGTGTGACCGAAATCTGCAATAGCACGGCCGCCAGTTCGGCGCCTGCTGCGGCAAATGCTGGGCTGGACTCCGGCGACCAACTCTGGATCATCGACCTCGACTGAGAGAAAACTTACCCGAACAATTCTCTCGGTATTATATAGCCGGTGAGGCCGCCGGCAAAGTCACAAATATGGTTGGAGAACTGTCTGGCCATGGCTCTCGTCGTCATCCCGCCAAAGCCGTCATCCCCGCAGCAGCCGTCATCCCTGCGAAAGCGGGGATCCACCTGCTGCCGAGGTGCCGGCGGCTATCATCGCAGTTGAAGATCGATAACATGG
>DATNCZ010000270.1:0-8270 GCA_035553335.1 Gemmatimonadaceae bacterium | reverse complement strand
CTTCATGGACGACGGTGTGCCGACCGGCAGACGCATTGCGGCAAGTGCACGTACGGCTTCGCTTCGTTCGGGGCTGCCGGCAACCCCGTAGTGAGCCTCGCATGCCTCGCGCACCAGCTCGCCCAGGCTCACATGTCTTTTCGCCGCCAACGACGTGAGCCGGCGGTGCAGCTCCGGGGAAAAAAGGATGGTGGTTTTCTTAGAAAGCTCCATATACACCTCCATATATGGAGAATCTAATTAACTTCGACGAGCCTTTGCGATTCCAGGTGAGCTGGCCGAATCGCTACGCACATCCGGGGAGCGGGTTCAGCCGCGCGCCGGGCCTACTCAGGCGCGATCGATTTTAGTATCAGATAATTACCAAATGCGACGTCCCCAATAACCACATCGCGACCAGCGCCAGCAGGAAGTAAGGCACCAGCACTGCTGCGCCAGCGTAATCCTTGGCGACCCTCTGTCCGAAGAACAGCGCACACAGTGATATCCCGGACAGAACTGCCCCCCAGAAGGCCACGTCGGGAACGTGCATGAACACGATCATCAGGAAGCCGATGCCGCTCAACAAGCCGGACAGGGTCTCCAGAATCGTCATGGTCAGGAACATCGGTCCGACAGTCTTCGCGAGTGGGCTCTTGGCGAAGTGGCCGGTCAGAAAATCGAGGTTTCCGCGCCGGTCCACGATCTTGTCTATCCCTGATTGCAAAAAGAGGATCGCCAGGAACAGTGACGCCAGTGCTTGCAGAAGCCAGTAAGTCAGCGTGTCGGAAGGATGCATGAGGCTTGAGAATACGCAGGGGCTGCCGCCAGTCAACAGGTGGAGGGGATATTGCAGGTTTAGATTGAACGATGCCTACCCGTGTCACCAACGAGAACACCCCCGACCTTGCAGCCGAGGATGAAACGCCACAAACCGACAACTCCGATGAGGTCGGCGCCTCCGGATTCGCCGCGCTTGGATTGGACCCTTCCATCCTCGCAGCACTGACCACACTTGGATACGAGGAACCGACCCCGATCCAGACGGAAACGATTCCGGCCCTCATTGCCGGCAAGGACGTCCTTGGCCAGGCCGCTACCGGAACCGGGAAGACCGCCGCTTTCTCGCTCCCGATCCTCCAGCGCCTGCACGAGTCACACCGGAAGCCTGGAAGCGGCCCATATGCACTGATCCTCGCTCCGACCCGCGAGCTGGCGATGCAGGTCGCAGAGGCGATTCACAAGTACGGGAAGGCGATGGGTGTCTCGGTGCTGCCTGTGTATGGCGGTGCAGCGATGACGCAGCAGCTCAAGGCGCTCAAGCGCGGCGTCGACATAGTAGTCGCGACGCCGGGTCGCGCGCTCGACCACATCCGTCGCAAGTCGTTGCAGCTCGGCGCCGTGCGCACAGTGGTGCTCGACGAAGCAGACGAGATGCTCGACATGGGATTCGCCGAGGATCTCGAAGCCATTCTGAGCGAGACGCCCGCCGATCGACAGACAGCGCTGTTCTCGGCGACCATCGCGCCGCGCATCGCCGCAATCGCGAACAAGCATCTCAAGAATCCGGTCCGTGTAACCATCGCGCGTGACAAGACCAAGGCTGGTTCAGTTCCACGCGTCCGCCAGATGGCCTACATCGTTCCACGCGTCCACAAGATGACCACGCTCGGCCGCGTGCTCGACATGGAAAGCCCCAAGTCGGCGCTGGTGTTCTGCCGCACGCGCACCGAAGTGGATCAGGTCGCAGAGACGCTCAACTCGCGCGGATATCGTGCGGAAGCGTTGCACGGTGGAATGTCGCAGGAGCAGCGCGACAGGGTGATGAAGAAGTTCCGCGCCAACACCGCCGACCTGCTGATAGCGACCGACGTGGCCGCGCGCGGGCTCGACATCGGACAGCTGTCGCACGTCTTCAATTACGACGTTCCAACTTCGCCGGATGCGTACGTACATCGCATCGGACGCACCGGGCGAGCTGGACGTGAGGGCGTCGCGATAACGCTCGCCGAGCCGCGCGAGCACCGGTTTCTGCGCAACATCGAGAACATCACCAAGCAGAAGATCGAGATCGCGACAGTTCCTACGGTCGCCGACATGCGCGTGCGGCGCGTGGAGTTGACGCGCGCGACACTGCAGGAGATTCTGATCGGCGATCAGCTCGACGAGTATCGCGGAGTCGTGGAGTCACTGGCCGATGACGACCACGACGTGATGGACATTGCAGCGGCCGCGGTCAAGATGGCGCACGAAGCGAGCGGCAACGACAAGCATGAAGCGGAAGAAGAGATTCCCGTTCAGCGCCCGCCCGCGCAGCGCTCCTCGACGTCGCACGATCGCCCAAGGGATCGTTCGGAGGATCGTCCGAAGCGAGAAGGCAAGCCACCGCGTACGGTAGCCGGTACCAAGCGCAAACCCGGTTGGGAAGTCGCGAAGATATACATCGGCGCAGGGCGCAAGGCCAAGATCCGTCCCGGCGACATCGTCGGCGCAATAGCGAACGAGCTGCAGCTCGACGCAGACGTCATCGGCGCCATCGAGATTTACGATCGCTTCTCGCTTGTCGAAGTCCCCGATGAGATTGCGGATGACATCGTCGACACGTTGCGCACGACGCACATCAAGGGCAAGCGGGTGCCGATCCGGCGGGACAAGGACGTAGTGGCGTAGCCGGTCGCGGCCATCCGTCGCGCGTTCACGGGGTAACACGAGCAGCTGGCCGCTCGGGAGATGCGATTTAGAGTCCCGTTGCACATCTTCATCGTGACCTGGAGAACCGGATATGCCGATGCGATTCCGTTCTGCTGATTACCCTGGATGTCAGCGGCGAGCCCATGGTCTCGCGACAGCTCTGATCGCGGTTATGCTTGTCGCGTGTTCGAGCTCTTCGATCACCGTCCCGCGACCGGCGCCCAGCTTCAGCGTACAAACGGTGTCGCCAGCCGAGGCGCAGTCGCTGCCGCGCGTTACGGCGAGAGGTGACGTCGCCAGCGTCGTCGTAGCGGGCGTCGTCGTTGCACCCGACCCTCCCTGCGCGACTACGGTGTCAGCCGACGACAACCTGAGCGGAACCACGCTGACCGTTCGGATTATCACGACGGTCCCGGGACCGGGAGCCGGCACGTGCGCAGTGGTTCAGGACGGGCCGAACTACAGCTATGTCGAAAGGTCTCTCGACGTTCCCGCCGGTAGCATACGAGTCGTGGTGAAGTACGTGGTGACGGGCGGTCAGACCGGATCGAACGCTACGAATACAGGTTCTGTCGTTCTGGATCAGAGCGTCACGGTACCGTAGGAGTCACGGTCGTCGACCGCTATCGGTCGGCGTCATCCGGTTACCGATTGGGATCCAGCGTTCGATCTATCTCCACCTTCGCATCTTCCAGATGAGCGCGCGTTGCCGCGTCCGCCGCACGCGGTATGGCAGCAACAATATCGGTCCGCAGGGCCACCAGCTCCGCCCGCATCGCCGCGCGCGCGTCGGCCATCGAGGCGGGCGTGCTTGCAGGTCGTGGAGTACGTGAGTTCGGCGTAAGCACTATCGTGAATCCATCGCCATGCGATCCGTTGAGCTTTGCGTCCAGCTGATCCAGATACGATCTCTGCAGGTTGCGCCGATATACATCGATGGCGACGCTGCGATCGCCAAGCTCGGTCCAGATGCCGTGCCGGATGTCGGAGAGCATCTCGGGCAACGGGTACACGTCGCCACCGCGCGACGAGATCTCGATCATCCGCTGCACGCGCGAGTCTTCCAGCAACGTGTGAAGGATTCGCGCCTGTGCGTCGTTGATCCGCGACAACGATCCGTTCGCCTCGATACGACTCGTCACGGCGTTATCCAGAAAGAACGTCGGCGTGTGAAAGACGTGCGCATTCAGGAACTGTATCGCTTGGATCTGACGCGCGCGCGACACGGGAGTGTATACGGCGCCGGGCTGTGAGCCGTACTTCACCCGGGCAGTCGCGCCGCCGATGATGTTTGCGACATGACCCATCTCGTCCGACCACTGTCCCACGAGCCTGCCGTAAATCTCTTCCAGATCCGAGTTGTCCTCGCCGGCTTTCTGGGTCACGCGCAGCAACATGGGCATCGTGCGCTCGATGTTCCTGAGCCCGTAGCCGGTCGACTTCACCGCGTCGGCGTCGCCGACCGCCTCCACTTCGTCACCGGGGTCCGGGTTGTCCGCGCGTGACTCGGCGAGATGACCGAACCTGTACCACGGAACGCTGTCCTGCATGCGCGCGATAGAGTCGAGCACCGGACGCTCCTGCTCGGGAGTAGTCGCATCGGCGATCGGAGTATAGCCCCACATTATTGCAAACTTGTCGTATGGCCCGACGCGTGGCACGAGATCGTTCACGTCGATCGAATCTTCCGGCTGCGCGACGTAATTGTACCGCGCGTAATCCATGATGCTCGGTGTATGTCCCATGCGGTGAACCCAGGTGCGCGAGCGCACTGAGTCCGCCGGATACATCGAGCTCGCCTTGAAGTTGTGGGCGAGGCCGAGCGTGTGACCGATCTCGTGCGCGACGACGTACTCGACCATGCGGCCCATCAACGAATCCGGCATCGGCCAGTGTTGCGCTCGCGGATCGAGCGGCGCCACCTGTGTGAAGTACCAGTCGCGATTGAGGTTGAGAACGTTGTGGAACACGCGGATCGATCCGTTCAGGATCTCACCCGTGCGCGGATCTGCAACGTGGGGACCGACTGCGTTTTCGACCGTGGATGGAAGCCAGCGAATCACCGTGTGGCGCACGTCGTCCGGCGACCAGTCAGGATCGTCGGTCGGCGGATCCATGGGTATGATGGCGTGCGAGAAACCTGCTGCCTCGAATGCCGGCTGCCAGTCGAGGACTGCCTTCCGTATCCACGGTTTCCATCGCTCCGGTGTCGCAGGGTCGATGTAGTACACGATCGGCTTCACCGGGTCGGATACGCCAGCGCCAGGATTCTTCTTTTCGAGACGCCACCTGTTGATGTACTCGCGCTCCACCGAGCGGTACTGCCTGGTCCCGTAATCCGTACGCGTGACGCTCAGAAATCCGATGCGATCGTCAGCGAGACGCGGCAGCATCGGCGCCGTGGGAAGACGCACCATGCTCCAGTGCGCGAGCACGCTTATAGCCGACCGCTCCTGCGCGGAGGAAGATCCGCCGCTCGGCTGTGGTATCCCGGTCTGTGTCGCCTCGATCTCGACGTTGTCGGGAAACGCGACTGCGTTCTCGATGTACGAGCGCTTCTCATCCACCTGCCCGTGAATCGCGGCGAATTCCGGCACATCGGTGGTGTAGAGACGTGTCACGTCGATCACTGCGGCGCTGTCGGGTCCGTAGGCGGCGACGTCGAATATTGCGATGATGGGTGCGTAGCTGCCCGACTGCACTGCGCGATAGATCGGCAGCGACGTATCGGCCATGATCGCGAACGACGGCGACCGCAGTATCACGTGATTCCCGGAGCGCTCCCACCTGAGGGTGCGCTCGCCGAACTCGTCACCACCGTAAGCTCCGAATGGGTTGTTCGCGTCGACCGCGGCCGTGCGTGCGTACCTACCCACCAGCAACATGTCGCGATTCAGCTCCTTCGCCGGAATCTCGAAGTACAACGTGTCGCCAACGCGGTGGGTCTTGAACAGTCCGTCGCGCGTCTTCGCGTTCTTTGTAATGACCTCGGCGTACGGCTTGACCGAAACGTGCGGTCCACCGGCTCTGCCCGAATCTGCTCCCGTCGTGTCGGTCGTCGATGCAGCCGGCGTGGGAGCAATGCTCGGCGATGGCATGCACGCGGAGATGGCGAGCGATGCCAGAAGCTGTGTCAGTACTCGAGTGCGCGACGACCGGATACACTTCAACTGGGTCATCCATCCCTGTTTCATGCAGATTTTGTTACGAGACAGTCGTTGACCACAGTCGATCGGTAAATCAGTTACGGCGTCACCATCCCGGTCATGCTCGTCGCCGACGCACTCCATGCAGCGCCGGTGGCGTGGGCAGCTGCCTCGCCGACGCGCCGGATCACGTCGGCATCGCTTCCGTGAAGATCGACGGCCGTGACACTATCAATGAGTTCGCGTGTGTCGAATGGGCTGTCGCTTGCGACGACGACCGCGTAGCCCTGCTGCCGGCATCGGGGATAATGTGGATTGCGGTTGCAACGTTCGATATCCTGGAGTGTCCAGTCCGAAGCGCTCTTTTGAAGCGCCGGAAGTTGGTGGAGGACGACTGCTTGAGTTCCAGCTGCAACCTTGTCGGTCCCGCTCGGTCTGCCGTTTGTACCGAGTGGTATCATGCTCTGATTGGGGAAAACCGCTACCGTCGCAAGGTACTCCGGCTGCGGCAGGTTCACGCGGACAGTCACGATTCCTTCGGTGCCAAGGTAAGCGCTCTGCACACCGGGGCTCAACTTGGTGGTTGGCCCGAAGTTCGTAACCATATCGGCGGACGTGGATGCGCAACCAACGACGAGCACCACAGCAAGAACAGCAAGGTGTCTTTGCATCATTCTCCCGGTTGATCAGCCAACGAGTGATTCCACCGACATCCCCATCGCGTGGTAACCCTTGTCCACAAACAATATGGAGCCTGTGATGCCGCTCGCCAGCGGTGAGCACAGGAACGCCGCCGCGGTCCCGACCTCATCAGCGGTGAGCTTCTGGGGCAGCGCCGAATTCCGCTCGCAATACTCCACCATCCGCTCGATTATGCCGATCGCGCTCGCTGCGCGCGAGGCGTATGGACCGGCCGAAATCGCGTTCACCCGGAGCCCGTATCGCCGCCCGATCTCGTAGGCGAGCACCCGGGTATCGCTTTCCAGAGCGGCTTTTGCCGATGACATCCCGCCGCCATAACCGGGGATAGCGCGCTCCGAAGCCATGTACGTTAGCGACAGAAACGAACCACCATCGCGCATCAATGGCGACAGCTTCGACGCAAGCGCTACCATCGAATACGCGCTGACACTCACGGCAGTCAGATAGCCGGCTCGGCTCGTGTCCAGTAAAGCCTTCTTGACCTCAGGGCCATTGGCGAGTGAGTGGACGACGATATCGAGCGGCTTGTCGCCGAAATCGGCAACGAGGCTGGTCGCCATCCCTTCTATGGAAAAGTCGCCCGTGTCCTTGTAGCGCTTGCTGTCTCGCACGTCTTCCGGCACGTCGGCGAGCGTGTCGTAAGCCGCATCCAGTGGGTAGATACGCTCGAATTCCAGCGTGGAGCCATCGGGCATCCGGCGAGCCTCATCCATCTTCCCGCGCTCAAGCAGGTTCAGAAAAATGTTGAGCGCAGGGGGCCAGGTCCCGACGCAAACCGTCGCGCCAGCCTCGGCAAGTCTCTTGGCGATCGCGAAGCCGAACCCGCCATCATCGGCCACGCCAGCAACGAGGGCACGCTTGCCCGTCAGGTCGATATTGAGCATTCGCATAAGATAGTATCTTCCTCGTGTGGCCACCCCGTCCGGAATCTTCATACTCGGCGAGCTGACCGGCGCCGTGGCCGACGAGATCCAGTCGGTCATCGAGCGCCACGATCCCAAGCTCGGCAGAGGACGCCGGCCGCATCTGACGCTCGCGGGCTCGTCCGGACTCGGGCCGATGGCGGCGGATACGCCGGTGGAGCTGATGCGCGAGCGGCTGGAGCCGATCACCAGCACGACTCCTCCCATCGAGCTCATACTCGGCAAGCCCGAGCGCTTTCCGGCGACCGAAATAGTGGTGTTGCCGATAACCCCCCGCGGCGCGATCCGTGCGCTCCACGACCGGATCGGCGCGAGCGGGCTGCACTTCGCGCGGCCGCGATTCGCCTTCTCGCCCCACGTCACTCTCAACCTTTACAAGACTCTCACGAGAGAGGCGCTCGATTCCCTGCTCGCGGTGCGCGTGACAGAACCTGTAACTCTCGACAGGTTGCGGATGTACTACACGAGCGAGCCGAACATCTCGCGCCTGTTGCTGGAACTACCGCTTACCGGAGCGCCGTAGCAGGATGCGTCGGTCATGCTTGTCATTCCCGCGAAAGCGGGAATCCATGTTCAGCCGTCATTCCCGCGAGAGCGGAATCCATGTTCAGTCGTCATTCCCGCGAGAGCGGAATCCATGTTCAGTCGTCATTCCCGCGAAAGCGGGAATCCATCTGCTGCCGATCGCCTTTCTGCTGTCATCGCATCCAAAGATCGATAACATGGATTCCCGCTTTCGCGGGAATGACGACTGAACATGGATTCCGCTCTCGCGGGAATGACGACTGAACATGGATTCCGCTCTCGCGGGAATGACGGCTGAACATGG
>DATNCZ010000269.1:0-3596 GCA_035553335.1 Gemmatimonadaceae bacterium | reverse complement strand
AAGCGCGGTGGCTACAACGGACTTCAGAAGGCGCTTTCGATGTCGCCGGCGGAAATCGTCGACGTGGTCAAGGCATCAGGACTGCGCGGACGTGGCGGCGCGGGCTTCCCGACGGGAATCAAGTGGTCCTTCATGAAGCCCGGCGACGGCAAGCCGCACTATCTGTGCTGCAACGCCGACGAGTCCGAGCCCGGTACGTTCAAGGATCGTGAGATCATGCGCTGGACGCCGCACGCGCTCGTAGAAGGTTGCGCGATCGGTGCCTACGCGATCGGCGCCGAGACCGCGTACATCTACATTCGCGGTGAGTTCACCGAGCCACTGATTCGCATGCGTCAGGCGGTGAAGGAAGCGTATGACGCAGGCATCATCGGCAAGAACGCGATGGGCAGCGGAAAGCGTATCGACATCGTGATCCACAAGGGTGCTGGCGCGTACATCTGCGGTGAAGAGACCGCGATGATGAACTCCATCGAAGGCAGGCGCGGCAATCCGCGCATCAAGCCTCCATTCCCCGCGGTGTCCGGTGTCTTCGCGCAGCCGACTACGATCAACAACGTCGAGACGCTCGCAGCCGTTCCGCACATCATCGTGCGCGGTGCCGAATGGTACAAGGGCCTGTCGCTCTCGAGCCCCAAGAGTACCGGCTCCAAGCTCTTCTCCGTGTGCGGCAACATCGCGAAGCCGGGCAACTACGAAGTGACGCTTGGCTTCCCGTTCAAGGATTTTCTGTACGACCTGTGTGGTGGTCCGCTTCCCGGTCGCACGTTCAAGGCGGTAGTTCCCGGTGGAATCTCGGTTCCGATCCAGACGATGGAAGAAGCCGAAGCCACCAAGATGGATTACGAGGGCTTCATCGAGCAGGGCTCGATGCTCGGCTCCGGCGGCGTAATCGTCTTCGACGATCAGCAGAACATGGTGAAGCAGATTGCGCGCGCAGCACGATTCTTCGCGCACGAGAGCTGCGCCCAGTGCACGCAGTGTCGTGAAGGCACCGCGTGGACAACGAAGATCATGGAGCGCATTCGGGATGGCGAGGGCACCCACGAAGATCTCGATACGCTATTCAGCATCGCCGACAACATGACTGGCAAGACGATCTGCGTGCTCAGCGATTCCTGCGCTGTTCCAGTTGTATCCGGCATCAACAAGTTCCGTTCGGAGTTAAGCCTTGATCAAGAAGCCGAAGTTCCACCCCGTTACCGCGGCGGTGGCGTAAATGGCTACAACCGCGGAGCCGACCACGGCGGTAACGCAGCCGAAGATGGTGAATCTCACCATCGAGGGGCGTCCGGTTTCGGTTCCCGAAGGGACATCGATTCTCGAGGCGGGCAAGTGCGCGGGTGTTCTCATCCCGCACTATTGCTACCACCCGGCTCTTTCGATCGCCGGCAACTGCCGCATGTGCCTGGTGGACGTCGAGAAGGCGCCCAAGCTCGCGCCTGCCTGCGCGACCGCCGCGGCTGAAGGTCAGGTGGTGCACATCTATACGGAGAAGGCGCTCGAAGCGCGCAAGGGCGTGCTCGAGATGCTGCTCATAAATCATCCGCTCGACTGCCCGATCTGCGATAAGTCCGGCGAGTGCGAGCTGCAGGACTTCACGTACCAGGAAGGGCCCGCGGAGTCGCGCCTGCGCGACCCCAAGCGGTTCAACCCTGTCGAGGATTTCGGCGGTGACGTTCTCTACACCACCAGCCGTTGCATCCTCTGCACGCGCTGCGTCCGCTTCATGGACGAGATGGCGCAGGACACCGTGCTCAATGTCACGGAGCGCGGCGATCGCGCGCTGATCGGAAAGTTCGAGGGCAAGGACCTGACCCATGAATGGGCCGGAAATGTCATCGACCTGTGCCCGGTCGGCGCGCTCCTCTCCAAGGATTCGCTCAACAAGGCACGCTCGTGGGAGCTCGATCACGCACCCTCCATCTGCACCGGTTGCAGCCAGGGTTGCAACATCTCGATCGACACGCGCGACAACATGGTAATCCGGCTCCGCCCGCGCCCCAACGAGCACGTCAACAAGTACTTCATGTGCGATACCGGTCGGCTCGACTATCGCTGGATCAACCGGCAGGATCGCGTCGAGGTTCCGCTCGTGCGGCGTGGCGAGTCGCTCGCTGCAGCGGACTGGGACGTCGCCATTCCCGCAACTGCTGCTTTGCTGGATGGACATCGCGTCTTTGTCGCCGCATCGCCCAATCTTTCCAACGAAACGCTGTATCTGCTGTCGCAGCTCATTCGCGCCAACGGCGGCACGGGTGCATTCACGGTTCCAACGGGACCCGAAGCACCGCTTCCGGGAGTCCCCGATCTCTCGCTCCGGGCGGATCGCGCCGCAAACGGTGACGGCGCCACGCTGCTCGGCTTCAAGCGCACCGCTTCGTTGCTCGATGGTCTCGCCGCCGGTGACGTGTTGATTGTCGCCGACGCAGATGCTGCGAATATCACTCCGGCGCAGCTCGCGCTTGCGGCTGCGGTGATCGTCATCGGCACGACACTTCCCGAAAACCTGCGCACCGCGGCGATCGTTCTTCCCATTGCGAACCATGCGGAAGAGGACGGCACCTTCACCAACCTGCGCGGACGCGTACAGCGGTTCTTCCAGGCCAAGGCAGCACCCGGGATGGCGCGCCCCAGCTGGTGGGTCGTCGGCGACGTGCTCGCCGCGCTGGGCAAGGGCAACGCCTACTATCTCGCCAGCGAAGTGTTCGCTGCGATGGCGTCCGACGTCCCGGCCTTCGCCGGCATGACGTACGACGCACTTGGCATGCGCGGTCTGGTTGTTTCCGGAGGCGCAAAGTGATTCCAGTGCACGCGCTGCTCCAGGTGGTCGATCGGCAGGCGCCGATCACGGGCTACACCACCTACATCGTGTTCTCGATCATCAAGCTGATCATCGTCTTCACGATCTACATGCTGTCGGCGGCACTGCTCACCCTCGCCGAACGAAAGATCTCCGCCTGGATTCAGGGCCGTCATGGCCCCAATCGCGTCGGTGGACGGGGCGGCTGGCTCCAGCCTGCCGCGGACGGCGTGAAGAATTTCATGAAGGAGGAGACCGAGCCGGGTAATGCGTCGCATCCGCTGTTCAGCATTGCGCCGGCCCTGTCCTTTGTCCCTGCAATGCTGGTCTGGTGCGTCATCCCGTTCGGATCGCCGCTCCCGACGCCATGGGGACGGGTCGATCTGGTAGTTGCGGATCTCCCCGTCGGCTTCCTGTTCATTCTCGCCATCGCGTCGCTTGGTGTGTACGGCGTCGTGCTCGCGGGCTGGGCTTCGAATAACAAGTATTCATTTCTCGGCGGGCTGCGATCGAGCGCGCAGATGGTCTCGTACGAAGTCGCGCTCGGAATGTCGACGATTCCGATCATTCTGCTCGCCGGCAACGTGACGATGAGTGAGATCATCCGACAGCAGGCGCACAGCATGTGGAACGTGCTGAATCTCACGACCGCGTTCGTCGTGTTCTTCGTCGCTGCGCTTGCCGAGAACAATCGCGTACCGTTCGACCTGCCCGAAGCTGAATCCGAGCTGATCGCGGGTTACCACACCGAGTACAGCGCGATGAAGTTCTCGTTGTTCTTCATCGCCGAGTA
>DATNCZ010000268.1:0-4853 GCA_035553335.1 Gemmatimonadaceae bacterium | reverse complement strand
CCGGCGGCCCGTGCAATGCGACACTTCGACGCACTTGCCGCCAGGTAGTCCAGCAACGCGGTCTTGCCCACTCCCGCCTCGCCGCGCACGACCAGCACGCGGCTCTGATTCGCACGCACGCTTTCCAGCAGCGTGTCGAGTGATTTGCACTCGCTACGCCGGCCGCGCAGCACCTGCACTCTATGAAGTTCGGTCATAGCCACCGCATCGACACGGGAATCTACTCAGGCCAGCCCGATCCAAACCATCGGGCTGGGTTGAGCAGCGAGATCCGTTCCGCCGTGCGCCTGGGAGCGAGCGTTCGGGGCGGTGGGAACTGCGCCAATCGGGCCAAACTCATGCGTTCACGCACAATTGAACGCCTGTTCGTCAGCGATATGAGGGCAGCGTTCGTTACCTCGAAATTCCCGCAAATCTGGCGGAAGACTCAGCCGCGTTCTATTCAAGCATCTTCGGGATGTCGTCCTAACCGGCGTCTGCAAGAGCTCGGCGCATCGCGCTTCCGCAGGTAACCAGTGCTCCGCCCCCGGGCCCATCCAACGCAGGGCAGTTGACATAGATGGCGATACCTAGCTAAATAGGTATCGTGCCGAAGAACAAGAACGATATCCTCCAGGGCACGCTCGCGCTTCTCGTCCTCAAGGCCATCGCCGCACAGGGACGCATGCACGGCTATGCCATCACCGCACACATACAACGCGTGTCGGCAGACCTGCTGCGCGTCGAAGAGGGATCGCTGTATCCCGCGCTCCACCGCATGGCGCAGGACGGTTGGTTGCGTGCAGAGTGGGGCGTCACGGAAAAGAATCGTCAGGCACGCTTCTATTCCATCACCGCCGCTGGCAGAAGGCAGCTCGAGCTCGAAGAAGAGAGCTGGGCGCGCCTGCGCGACGGGGTGCAGCGCGTCCTCCGTTACGCCTGACCGCCGCTCGATCATCGTCACTCGTCGTTCCGCTTCCGGAGAGTCGGTCCATGTCCTGGTTCGCCCGCATCCGCAACGTCGTTCTGCCAAATCGCCTCTCCGACGATCTCGATCGTGAATTGTCGTTCCACATCGCCGAACGAATCGATGACCTGGTTGCGCACGGCATGACGCCCGATGCGGCCCGACGCGAGGCGCGACGACAGTTCGGCAATTACGCATTGCAGAAGGAGAGCACGCGCGATCGCGACGTCTTCCGGTGGCTCGAAACACTGCTAGCCGACCTGCGCTACGCACTTCGCACGCTACGCGCAGCACCCGCGTTCGCCATCGTCGCGATTCTCTCGCTGGCGCTCGGTATCGGCGCGAACGCCGCGATCTTCTCGCTCATCAACGCGGTGATGCTCAAGTCGTTGCCTGTGCGTCAGCCCGAAGAGTTGATGGTAGTGCTCCGCGACAGCAGCAAGACGGCTACCAATCCAATCTGGGAGTACGTCCGCGATCACCAGGACGTGTTCTCCGGAACGTTGGCGTACGGTCAAACCCAGTTCAACCTCGCCAACGGAGGCCAGGTTCGGAACGTTGACGCGAACTGGGTCAGTGGTGCGTATTTCTCCACCCTTGGCGTTCGCGCGATCCTCGGCCGCACGCTACTGCCAGCCGACGATACGCGTGGTTGTCCGGCGGTCGCGGCGATCAGCAGCTCATTCTGGCAGACGGAATACGGTGGCAGCGGAGCTGTCATTGGCAGGACAGTCAGTCTCGACGGCCACCCGTTTCAGATCGTTGGTGTGATCGATCCGGCGTTCTTCGGCCTCGATGTCGGATCGCATGCACAGATCTACACGCCGCTCTGCGCAAAGACCATCATGAATGGCAACGACAAGTGGATCGATGCACGAAGCACCTGGTATCTGCATATCGTCGGGCGGCGGAAGGCGGGTGTAACTCCCGCGCAGGCCAGCGCGCGGCTCCAGTTGCTGATGCCAGGTCTGGTAGAGGCGACGCTGCCGCCCAAGTGGCCGGCCGATGCCGTCGCACGCTACCAGAAGGCACACATGGAAGTCGCGAGTGTCGCAACAGGATTTTCGGATCTCAGGACGACGTTCCGCAAGGCGCTGTTCGTGCTGATGACTGTCGTCGGCATCGTGCTTCTCATCGCCTGTGCGAACGTCGCCAACCTGTTGCTCGCGCGCGCGACAAAACGCCAGCATGAGATCGCGGTCCGCCTCGCACTCGGCGCCAGACCCGCTCGACTGATTCGTCAGTTGCTCACGGAGAGCGTGCTGCTGGCATTCATGGGCGCCGCGGTAGGCATATTCTTCGCCATCTGGGGCAGTCGTCTGCTCGTGCGCCTCATGTCGACGTCCGGCAACGCGGTTGCGCTCGATCTGTCGCTCGATCTGCCCGTCCTTGCATTCACTGCCGCCGTTGCAATGGCGACGGGCATACTGTTCGGGCTCGCTCCAGCGTGGCGCGCGTGTCGAGTCGCACCGCACAACGCCATGAAATCACAGGCACGTGGCGTCGCGGACGGTCACTCGCGCTTCTCGATGGGCAAGGCGCTCGTCGTCGTGCAGATCGCACTCTCGCTGCTGTTGGTCGTCGGAGCGGTATTGCTGCTTGGCAGCTGGAGGCGCCTTGCGACGGTGAATCCGGGATTCAGGAGCGATCACGTACTGCTCCTTGCAGCTGACTGGCGCAGTGGAAACGAAAGCGCGTCGCCCGAGCAACGCAGTTCACTGCGCCGCCAGATGCTCGAGCGGTTGCGCGCCGTTCCCGGCGTTCGAATGGCGAGTGCATCCGAGCTTACACCGATCAGTGGCTCGGGATGGAACAACGACATCAAGGCCGACGGATACACACCCGCCGTGCGTGACGACGGACTGGTGTGGATGAACGAGGTGAGCGACGGCTATTTCTCGACGATGGGCACCGCGTTGGTCGCGGGACGCGATTTCAATGCGACCGACGTGCCCGGCGCGGCCAGGGTTGCGATCGTGAACGAGGCACTGGCGCAGAAAGTGTTTGGCGCCCACTCCGCGATCGGAAAGCACATCCAGGTAGCCAACGGCAACGATTTCGACCCGCCCATCGAGATCGTCGGCGTCGTTGGCAATGCAAAGTACGAGTCGATGCGCGAAACGCCGCAACCCATTGCCTACATATCGATGGCTCAGGACGACGATCCGGGACTTTCCGTCAACTTTGAAATTCGTACAGTCGGGCCGACGACGGCGATAATTCCGGGCATCAAGGCGGCGGTGGCGCAGATCGCTCCGCGCGCGTCGCTCGATTTCACGACACTGGATCGTCAGGTCGCGGAATCATTACGGCTTCCGCGGACGCTCGCGACGCTGGCCGGCTTTTTCGGTGTGCTTGCACTGTTGCTGGCGACGATCGGTTTGTACGGCATCATGTCATACACCGTGGCGCGCCGCCGGAACGAGATTGGTGTGCGCATAGCGCTCGGCGCAACTCAGGGTCGCGTGATCCACATGGTGATGAGCGAAGTCGGGCGCATCGTCGGCGTCGGCGTGATAATCGGAACGCTGCTCACACTCAGCGTGACGCGGCTCGTGTCTGCGTTTCTGTATGGCGTGAAGCCATCCGATCCTGCGACGATAGTGTTGTCGGCGGCCACACTGGCGATCGTCGCCATCGTCGCAGCGATGCTGCCGGCGTGGCGTGCGGCTCGGCTCGATCCGGTCACCGCACTGCGCGAGAACTAGATCTTGCCGGCGCAACTCCTCACGCCGTTCCCTGATCTTCGTGGCGACTCAACGCCTCGACCATTGCGCGAACGATGACGGCGTCTGTCTGCCACCAATCCGCTTGCAGTCCCGGGAGATGGTCGCCGCGATGACCGCTCACCGATCTGCGCACGGCTTTCGCCGAGCTGTGGAATTCGCGTGCATTGCTGAGGATGGCCAGCTCACTGATGTTGGTCACGTCCACACCGGCGCCGGCCATGATGTCGAGACGCGAGCCGGCCCGCTTCACGAATCCGGCGATGCGCTCTGCGCCGGCGAGCGCAGTCGCTTCGCCGCCCGACGTCAATACACGTTCGCAGCCCAGCTCGATTATCGTGTCCAGCGCACGCGCCTGGTCGCGCGCGACATCGAAGGCGCGATGGAAGGTAACACCGAGCGGACTTGCCGCGGCGATCAGCTCGCGGCAAACTGTTGCATCGACATCGCCTCGCGTATCGAGTGCACCGATGACCACGCCGTCGCAACCCAGTTTCACACATGTCGCGATGTCGCGCAGCATCACGTCGACCTCGGCTGAGTCGTAGCAGAAGTCACCAGTGCGCGGGCGGATCAACCCATACAACGGAATGCGCAGCCGATCGCGTGTGATGGCGAGCGTGCCGTAGGAGGGCGTCGTGCCGCCGTTGCCCAGGTCAGCGCACAG
Source organism: Gemmatimonadaceae bacterium (assembly GCA_035553335.1). GTDB lineage: Bacteria > Gemmatimonadota > Gemmatimonadetes > Gemmatimonadales > Gemmatimonadaceae > Fen-1247. Next base: position 514 of record DATNCZ010000268.1, on the reverse strand, counting down.
CTCGATGCGATCGGCACCACCTTCCTGCGCAGCGAGCGCGGAGCCAAGCGAGTTGGCCGCGATCTCGAGCACGCGCCGGATCACCGAACGACGCTGCCACCGTAGATAGATTCGGCCGCGATCAGCTTGTCGTGCGGTCCCGGTGTCGCATCGTGCATAGCATAGACGAATCCGGGATGCAGTGCGTACGCACCCACCTCGCCATGCTTGTTGATTGCGAGGAAGCACACCTGCAGATTCTTGCTCGCGGCCGGCCGCTTCTGAACGACCCGCTCGATCGCTCCGCGGCACGCTTCCGTTGGCGTGCGTCCCTGTCGCATCAACTCCACCACGAGAAAGCTCGCCGAGTTGCGGATCATCTCCTCGCCGACGCCCGACGCGGTGGCGGCGCCGACTTCGTTGTCGGCATAAAGACCGGCACCGATGATGGGACTGTCGCCGACGCGGCCGTGCATCTTCCACGCCATGCCGCTGGTGGTGCACGCACCGGCGAGCTTGCCATGCTCGTCGAGTG
>DATNCZ010000267.1:0-2287 GCA_035553335.1 Gemmatimonadaceae bacterium | reverse complement strand
GACGAAGGGGAATGGCATGAGCAACGCAAGCGGTCGCAGCTTTGACAACGGCGATATCTTCTACTCGGACGGCGGCGACGCGATTGAGGTGCGGATTCGATCGTACGCCACGGTCGTTGAGCCGCAATGGTGTGGAGTCGTCGGGATATGACCCCCAAGCAGCTCCGCGACTTCATCCTCTGGTGCCGATCCGAGCGGATTAGCTTCACGTCGATCACAGCCGGCGGCATTACACTTGACGGTGTGGTCGACGGCAAGATCGAGCGCGCCAAGCCGACCAAGGCCGAGCCCCGGCCGAGCATGTTCGAGCGCTACGCCCAGGAGCTGATGAACCAACCAGAAGTCCACCCGTCAGAATCAGTACCGGACGAGGCCCGACAGGATTAGTATGCTGGGCATGTGCGACGGAGCTACCATTGACCGCGTCTTGCGACTCGCTGATGAAGTGCGTCGGCACGGCGGACACGCCGAAGTCGTGGTTGTCAGCGCGGAAGACCACGTTGGCAAGCTCGCGAACGTCGAGAGCGTCCATGACCTGCGCGTCTGCGTGCGGGCCTGGGCGACGACGGGCAAGTTGCTGGTCACGAGCGAGAGCGATCTGGCGATGCGAGACGCGTTGGCCACGCGGCCACAGCGGTCCGTGACCGATCTCAAGATCGAGCTGCGCACCCGTGAGTTCCATATCCGGCAGTACATGGGCACGCAGCGTTACGACGTCTGGGCCGACGGCCGCTGCTACGGATCCTTCACTGATCCGTATGACGCCGAGCTGTGCGTTCGCCGGTTGCTCCGCATGACACTCGACGAGTGCCGGATGCTCGACGCGCATCTCGCGGCACACGAAGACGCTGAGATGACGATGGGAGTGAACTGATGTTCGAGTTCATCCGCGATGCCGAACCGGCCGTCCCCGTCCTTCTTAATTTTTCACCCGGCACCACTTCGGTGCCGCGTGGCCCGTCGCAAGACCAGTAATCAAAACCTCCCCGAGATCAAGCTCGGTCGCGGCAAGCAGTCGCGCCAGGAATCGCAGCATCTGAAATGGTGGCTCGCCAAGACCGGCGATGCCGCCAAGACGATGCTTTGGCAGTGGATCGATCGGCAACGTGCGACGTGGGCTGTCGACGCGATCAACGACCTCGCCGCCGAGGCGATTTACAGCGACACGCCGATTGCCTCCGGCGGACGACTCGGTGCGACTGGCCGCTGGCTCGGCGGCATGGGCGGCATGAATCCGATCAACGTGATCAAGTCGCTCGTCGATACAGGAACGGCACGGCTCACCAAGGTGCGCTCGATGCCCGTCATCAGCGCCGACGACGCTGATTACGACGAGAAGCGGTTCGCGCGCGAGCAGAGCCGCGTGTTGCGCCGCAAGATGGGCAGCGGCGACATGGAGCGAGTGTCGCCGCTGACGATTCGCGACTTCATCATCCGCGGCACCGCGTGGGGGAAGATCGAGCGCGTCCGCGGCGACACCGAGTTCCGTCGCGTGCCGAACTACGAGGTCGTCTTCGATCATCGCGAGGCGCTGTACGGGCTGCTTACGCATCGCGCGCACGTTCGGCCCGAGAGCCGCGATGAGATGATCAAGCGCTATCCGAAGGCCGAGAAGCAGATCCGCGAGGCGCCGCCGTTTACGCGCGTCGATCCGTGGATGGCGTACACGTACGTCGGTCCGAATCTGTCGGACATGATCGAGATTGCCGAGAGCTGGCACCCCGACGACGAGGACGGCCAGTGGATCGTATGCACGCGCAACGCGACAATCGCGCGGTCGCCGTATCCGTGCCTGCGCGATCCGCTGTATCCGTGCTACTGGACACCTCCGACGCGCGGCATCGGCCGCGGCACCGGGCTCGTCTACGAGCAGGCCGCGGCGCAGGAGATGGTCAACGACATTCTCCAGGACGCGCGCGAGGCGATTCATGAAGGGTCGCAGCTCAAGGTGTTCCAACCGCGGCAGGGCGGTGCGAACAAGCACCATCTGAAGGCGCGGCATCCGGCGATCGTCGAGCACGATGGCGTCGAACCGCACTATGTCGCGCCGGATCCGGTGAGCAAGCAGGCGTGGGCGATCGCGTTTCAGATCATCGGTGTCATGCACGACACGAGCGGCATCTCGCAGTGGGCGGCGCAAGCGCGACCGGCGCTGGGAGGCACGCCGAGCGCGAAGGCGCTCGACACGATGGACGATCAGCAGAGCGATCGGTTCGCGCACATCGAGAGCGGCTACCAGCAGTGGCGCGTCTGCATCGGCCAAGGCCACATCGACCAAGCGCGGATG
>DATNCZ010000266.1:0-7149 GCA_035553335.1 Gemmatimonadaceae bacterium | reverse complement strand
TGTGTCGAGCGCTTGCAACGGTGTCATGGTGTTTGGGTCGATCCCTCTCAACTCTTCCATGATAGGGTCCGGCTCCGATCCGAATAATGCGAGTTGGCCCGCCATTTCGTCACCCGGCCGCTCGCGCGGTGGCATCCGGTGGTCCCCCTCCAATTGACGCAACAACGTCCGTGCACGTTTCAACACCGGGCGCGGCAGACCGGCCAGACGCCCTACCTCGATTCCGTACGAACGATCCGCACCACCCGGCTCCAGTGTGTGCAGGAAGAGGATTTCCTCCCCCACTTCCCTCACGCGCACGTTGAAGTTCCGGACAGCAGCGAGTTCGTCCGACAGTTGTGTCAGCTCATGGTAATGCGTGGCGAATACGGTCTTGCAACCAAGCTCATCATGAATGTGCTCGGTCACAGCCCATGCGATGGATACACCATCGTACGTCGAAGTGCCGCGCCCTATCTCATCCAGCAGAACGAGTGATCTGGAAGTGGCAGAGTGCAGGATCGCACTCGTCTCGCTCATCTCGACCATGAACGTTGACTGGCCACGCACCAGGTTGTCGCTCGCGCCAACGCGGGTGAACAGTCTGTCAACCACTCCGATTTCCGCCGACCGCGCTGGAACGAAACTGCCGATCTGCGCCATGAGCACGATGAGGCCGATCTGGCGCAGGATGGTCGACTTGCCGGCCATGTTTGGGCCGGTGAGAATTATCACCCGCGCATCGCTCGTAAGCGTCACGTCGTTTGGAATGAACTTCTCGCGCGGCATCATGCGCTCGACCACCGGATGGCGGCCGCCCTCTATGCGCAGATCGAATCCATCGCCGAGTCGCGGACGAACATATGCCTCGATCTCCGCAACCTCACCGAATGTCGACAGTACATCCAGCTCGGCCAGTACTCGCGCAGCGCACTGCAAACGCGAAACTTCCCGCGCTATCCGTCCGCGTAATGCTTCGAACAACGCGCGTTCGCGCGACTCGATCCTGTCGGCAGCCGTGAGAACGTGCTCTTCGTATTCCTTGAGCGCCGGCGTCACATACCGCTCCGCACCAGTGAGCGTTTGCCGGCGCTGGTAGTCGTCCGGAATCCGGTGGCCGTGCGTGTTGCTCACTTCTATGTAGTAACCGAACACACGGTTGTAGCCGACCTTGAGCGAGTTGATTCCAGTGCGCGCGCGCTCCTCACTCTGGATGCGCGCGATTCCATCCTTGCCTCCATCGCGCAACGAGCGCAGTTCATCCAGCTCGCCGTCAAAGCCCGTGCGAATGGTTGGGTCTTCACCCAGTGCAATCGGCGGACGCTCGACCAGCAGGTTGATGATGTCGTCGCCCAGCTCCCTGCACGCATCCCAGTTTTCGAGAACCGTTTGCAATGCGTCGCCACTGATGCGACGTGCAGCACTCTCGACGTCCGGCAATCGCGCGATCGAGTCGCCGAGCGCGCGCAATTCGCGTGGAGTGATGCGACTCGCCGCGACTTTAGCTGCAAGTCGCTCGATGTCGCGCACGCCATCCAGTGCCGCGCGCATCGTTGCCCGGCTCATCGCATCGGAAGCGAACGCGGCGACGGCATCGAGACGCGATTCTATGCGGTCCACCTGCGTGAGCGGTGCAAGTACCCACTGACGCAACAGTCGCGCACCCATTGGAGTGAGCGTGCGATCCAGCACGCTGATGAGAGTTCCTTCCTGACCCGCGCCGCCACGCAACGATTCGGTGAGCTCGAGGTTCCGGCGAGTCATCTCGTCCAGCGGCATCGTGCCGCCCGAGCGCTCGATCACAGGCGCCCGGAGATGCGGGACTCCGCCTGGTTGCAGCTCGCGTACATAGCGCAACAGTGCGCCCGCCGCGCCCACCGCAACGTCGTCCGACGATTCCACGCCGAATCCATCCAGCGAGCGCACACCGAAATGCCGCTGCAGATCCTCGCGCGCCATCGCCGAGTCGAACTCCCACGCAGGGCGATGCGACACCAGTATGGAATCGAGAATTGTGTTGGTTCCCGCGGCCATATCTTCCGGAATGACCATCTCGCGCGGAGACAATCGCGCCAGCATCGCTTCGATCTCCGCTCCAGCAACGACGAACAGCCGCAGCTCACCAGTCGAGAGATCCAGCGCTGCGATGCCCGCTCGTGATGCATCGCCCTTCACGCCAGCCGCCATCGCGCAGAGAAAGTTGTTGCGCGATCCGTCCAGCAGCTCATCCGAGAATGCGGCACCGGGTGTGATCGTCTCGACAACTTCGCGCCGCACGACCCCCTTCGCAGTTTTCGGATCTTCCACCTGCTCGCAGATCGAAACGCGATGGCCCAGCTGCACCAGCCTGCGCACGTACTCCGGGCCCGCCTTCACGGGCACACCAGCGAGTGGAACCTGAGATGCTCCGCCGTTGTTGCGAGACGTGAGCGTGATCCCAAGAACGCGCGCGATCAACTCGGCGTCTTCGTAGAACGTCTCGTAGAAGTCGCCCATCCTGAAGAAGAGGATGGTGCCGGGATGTCTTGCCTTGATTTCCCGGTACTGCTGCATGAGTGGCGTGGCCACCGGCTTGGCCACGCCCTACCTCTCTGCCACGAACCCGTCTATATGCCTGGCTTTCAGCTTAACCAGCTCCTGAGCGGCCGCCGCATGAGTCGCGTAATGTCCGATACGCACACGATACGGTGCACTCGTGCCATCGACGTAAGCGTCGTAGCCGCGTCCATGCAGCCCTGTGGCCAACTCCGCCGCCGCCGCCCTGGTACGGAACGCTGCGACCTGCACCGCGTACCGACCGCTCGATGTGCTCGGCGCCTCGGCAGCTGATTTCGCCGGCGATTTCGCCGCTGACTTTGCCGGCGCTTTCGCCGGCGCCGCCGGCGTCTTCATCAGAAGTTTCGATTGCGCAGCCGATGCAAGTGCGCGATCGACCTCTTCTTTCGTCGGAGGACGGGAAACAACGCCGTTGCCAGCGCCTGAAACGCTACCTGACGTTGTGCCCACAGCCGCCGTCGGAGCAGCCGAGCTCGCAGCCGAGGTCGTAACTGCGGTGGGTGCGTTTGCCGCAATCACCGGCTCCGCAGGTCTCGCGATGGTATCGTGACGTTCCGGAACAGTATTCTTCGGAGCTTCCTTGCTGGTTGCCGCAACTCCTGGAGCAGGCCTGACCGGCGGCTTCGGCGAATTCACGACCGGCACGTTCTTCACCGGAGCCGGCGCTGCAGACGCATTCGTCGCGAGCGTCACACCCCTGCAACGCTGCTGCTGAAAATCGATGCGATTCCTGAGCTCCACGTTGGACGCCGGAGCACTCGCCATTGCGTCGCTGTTGGCCGCGCATGCATGTGGCGCGTCGTTCGCGTCGAAGTACATTCTCGCCACCCAATAGCTCGCTTCCGCGTGCAGCGGACTCAGCGGATGCTCGAGCACGAGTCGCTGAAAGTGTTGCAGCGCCGCTGCGTTCTCACCACGCGCCGACTCCAGCTGACCGATCCGAAGCAGCGCGTCGGGCACTCTACCCGAGAGCGGATAGTCCACGATGATCTGCCGGTACGCGTGCTCCGAATCTCTCGCGTTGGCAGCCAGTGTGGCGCGCCAGTAAAGCCCCTCGGCGTACGCTGCTGTCCCGGCAGGCGCGGCATTGGCGACCGAATCGGCCAGCTTGCGTCCGCCGGCAGCATCCCCATTCGCCACCATCTGCTGAGCTCGAAGGTACAGTGTACTGTCCTTCGCCGACTGCGCTCCGGCTACAGCCGGCAGCAACAGACAGAGTTGCAGCGCGCGGACATATCCGCGCCTCATGAATGCCGCCCCATCCCCAGTCCCTCGTACTCCGCGGCCGATGAACGAAACTCTGCAGAAATTTGTGAAACCCATGATTTGGCTCATTTGGCGCGAGAATGCTTCTAAGATGGCGTGTTACTGTCGCGAATCATGCTGCGAATCTATGCTGCCCGACGACGACCGGACGCCGCGCAGATGGCAAGAACTGTCGTCGCAAGGATCTGGTTTTCAGACGATACACGTGACTCCTTGAGCGCGACGTCCGCCGCCAGAAGCGCGGTCACCGCCCTGTCGCACTCGGATGTCTTCCACTCCCGAGCCGCCATCGCCCAGGCGCGTGCAGCCCCGCCCCACGGACGGCCCGGGTAAGCACCGGTCGACTTGAGGAGCTGAAAATACTCGCCTTCCAGTCGTCCCGCCGGCAGTCCGGAATCCAGCCGGCACCGACCCCACGCAAGTGCCAACATCTGCGTCGACAGCGCCATGACGACGCTCACCCCGCTCGTCTTGGGTTGCGACAGAACGTGCGGAATGAGATTGAGTGCTCCCGTTGCATCACGCTGCAACACCTTGTCGAGAAAATCGGACACGGTTTCGCCACGCCGAATTCCTACCGCCGCCCCAATTGCATCTTCAGTGATCGGCGCACCGTTGGTGTAACTGGCGAGCTTGTCCAGCTCCGATGCCAGTTGATACAGATCGTTGCCCACTGCTTCGTGCAACAGATCCGCTGCCGATTCCGTTATCTCGACGCCAAGCTCTGATTTGGCGTGATGCGCAATCCACTTCGAGACGCGGCTGCCGTCGAGCGGACTGAATTCCATCGGCGTGGTCGACATCTGCAGAGCCTTGTCTGCCTTGGCACCGGGAGCCGCTACGAGCAGGACCATTGTCTCGTGCGACGGATGCTTGAGATATCTGTCGAGCGCGCTGCGCGCGTCCTTCCTGAGCGCTCCTACCTCGCGAATTATCGCGACCCGGCGCTCCGCCATCATCGGTGGCGTGTCGAGCAGCGATCCCAGTGATTCGGCATCCAGATCAGCAGCCCGACGCGTGTCCAGATTGAAGTCGCGCGTTGCCGGGTCGACCGCGGCAAGAACGAGCTGCTTGACCGCTTCGTTCTTCTGGTACTCATCGTCCCCGTAAACGTAATACGCCCCGTCAAACTGCCGTTTTTTCACGGCGTCACGGAGCGTCTTGAGGGCAGCGTCGGTTGCCATGCCCAAAATCTAATTTCGCGGAGCGAAGACTATCGCGGTTGCGTGTAGCTCACGGTCTGAAGACCGCCCTGTTCCACCAGCAACGCAGCCGGCCAGATCGGCATTCCAGCAGAAACCGACGCAACTATCGAAGGCACTGGAGTCGTGTCGGGCGGAACCGCCATTGCAACCGCGGGTGGCAGCACGATTTCCGGCAGTGCCCGCTGGTGCTCCGCCACTCTCATCGTTTCAGCCACGTACCCCAGCATTATCAACGATGCGATTGCGCCAATCGCCGCCACTGTTCGGAATCGTCCGCCAGATGCGGCAGCCTGGTTCAGCCGGCATTCTCTCAGCCGCGCATTGAGCCGGAACGCAAAGTCCGCAGAGGGCTCGATCGGTGCAAGATTATGCACGAGCATGAGCGAGCGCCGCACACTGGCATCCAGACGAGCACAGTCGGCGCACTCAGCGATGTGACGCTGCATACGTACGAGCTCGACCCCTGCCAGGGTGTCGTCTACGAAGGAGCAGTGAAGATCTTTGAACTCTGAACAGCGCATCGAATAAGGATACCGGGCGGCGTCAATAATAGTTCCCCCAAAACGCGCCGTACAGGTGGCTGGCCCGTCCAGCCTGACAGCGATCCGAGCCCGTAGGGCGCGGATGTATCCGCGCCTGGCCCATCCGGGTGCAATCGAAATCGGACATTCGTGGGATCCATCGACGCCCACTGCCCTAAACAGAAAACGCGTGACCAGTGCCCCGGTCACGCGTTTCTAACCCACGCCGGCCCTTCTAGCCCAGCCAGGGTCCGATTATCTCGGCAAAACTGTTTCGCGCCCGATTCAGGCGCGACTTGACGGTTCCGAGGTTCGTGTGGGTTATCTCCGCAATCTCCTCATACGACTTCCCCTCGAGCTCACGGAGAACGAAGACGTTCCTGTGATGCTCCGGAAGCTGACCGACGGCCTCCTCGACCTTTTCCCGGATGTCACGCTTCCGGAACAGGTCGTCTGGCCGGTTGCCAGGATCCTCGAACTGCAACGGACGCTCCTCATCCTGCCAGTTCTTGGTGATCGTCTGAAACAGAACCAGCGGGTTGCGCGAGCGATTCCGCAGCTCGTTCTTGGCGAGGTTGGACGCAATGGTATAGACCCATGTCGAGAACTTCTTCGACCTGTCGAAACGGTGCAGATGCCGATATACGCGGATGAACACTTCCTGCACCAGATCCTCGGCTTTCTCCCTGTCGCCGATCGTCCGGTAGATGAAATTCAGGAGGCGCGTTTGATAGCGCTCCACGAGCTCCGAGAATGCACGCTCCTCGCCGTTTAGAAACGCCGAGACGACTTCGGAATCTTCAGCCGTGCGAAGTCTGTCGCGGATCGTCGATCCAACGAGCTCGGCATGGGCAAGTGCTGGTAAGGTCTTACGAGCGGCAATGGCAATAAAATCCCCTTTTTTGGGACAACTGTTCAACGGGGCGGGGTCGGGGTTGGCCGGCCGATGCGAAGTCCCTCCGGACAGGTGCTTCGCTCTGATATTAGACAGGCACCACCCGTGCCGGGTTGCCTGTTGTTGATAAAGTCGGCTAACACGTTATGTATCAATGATTTAGCCGCCATCTCAAGGTTCTTGGACTGCCATTCTGTCGCGCCATTCTGACTGAATCGACCGCGCGAGCTGATCCTCAACGCCAATTAGACGCTCGCAGAGCTCGCTTCGTTAACCAAAAACGGAACTTTGTTCCCTTGCAACCATCCTGACGCGGATGGCATCCAATGCACGTAGCTGCCATCCCTGGCCCTGCCACAGGAGTTCGCGTGCTGAAAACCGCCATTACTGCCCTATCCGTCGTACTCCTTCATGGATTACCTGCCAACGACCCTTCAACATTAACGACGGTCACCACCGCCGCCGACACTTCGGCGGATTTCACGTGGACCGGAACCGTGACTGACGGCGGCTGGCTCCGAATCCGCAACCTTGCCGGCACCGTCGAGGTGAGACGGACATCTGGAAGGACCATCGATGTCCAGGCTACGAAGGAGCCGGGCTCCGATCGCTGGATCTGGTTCGGTAATTCTGTCCAACCGGTCAGATTCATCACTCAGCGCCAGGGCTCGGATGTGGTAATCTGCGCCATCTCTGACAAGAAGCCCACCTGCAACGCAAACGATCT
>DATNCZ010000265.1:0-27320 GCA_035553335.1 Gemmatimonadaceae bacterium | reverse complement strand
CGGAGCGTCGTTCGCGCTCACTCGCGTGTTGGGGCGCTTTTTGTTTCAGATCACTGCGACCGATCCGACGACGTTCGCATTCGTCGTGGTGGGGCTCGCCGTCGTTGCCCTTGCGGCGGCGGCGATCCCAGCGCGGCGCGCTTCGCGCATCGATCCCAGCGTCCTTACGCGAGCGCCCGGCTAGGAAGTGCGCGCTATGGCGCGCGATCACGCTACGATGGAGGCGTCCGCTCCAGCCAGCATGAGGTTGGGATGTGTATGCATCATCATCGACGCCGCTGACACATCTTAGGATGATCGCTCGCGTGCGGCAAGCCGCTCGGCGAGGATCTTGTTCACGAACCGCTGGCTCTCGCCGATCCGCCCGACCTCGATCGCGACTGCGTCGATAGCGGTTTGGAGCGACTTGAGACGGGCATCGTCAACGCTCGACGGAGCGACTTGCCGGCGACGCCGCACGCCTCGCGAGCGCGAGGCGAAGGCGGCACACGCGACCACCGCCACGATGGCGAGTGTCCAGAGAGGTGATGTCATGTCGTGAGCGCGTCGAATGGGTGAATCCAGCGGTCGAGATATCTACGATCCGCTACGCGTAAGGTTTCGCCCTCATCGCTTGTGACGACTCGCCGGAGGCGCTACGGTGCGTACGCATCATCGAAGATGTATATGCATCATCTCGCCAGCCACCCTTGATTCGGAACGCACCATGCTCGAGACCTCGCGCTTTCGCCTGTTCGTGAACTCCGCGATCGCCCTCATGATGCTCATCACTCCGCACGCATCCGGCGCGCAACAGCCAAGCGACGCCGCAGGTGCCCGATGGGTCGGCACGTGGAGCGGAACTCTGATCGCCGGCACCGCATCGGTTCGGCTTGCGCTCACCATTCGACGCGACTCCGGCGGCAGGCTCGTGGGATTGATGAAGAGCCAAACCGGTGCGCAGGCCCCGGTTGTGATCGAAGCGCGCGGAGACACCCTGCGCTTCACCGTCTCCGCAGAACACATCAGCTATATCGGCGTCGCCGGCGTTCCCGGTGACTCATTGCGAGGCACTTTTGCGCAGGGAGCGGCTTCGTTCCCGCTGGCATTCGGCTATTCGGCGTCGATCGCGGAGTCATCGCGCCCGCAGGATCCGAAGGCACCGTTTCCATATCGCGCGACCGACGTGTCGATTACCTCGGTGCCTGGAGTGCAACTCGCCGCCACCGTGATCATTCCCGACGGGAAGGGACCCTTCCCTGCCGTCGTGTTCGTGACCGGCTCCGGACCGCAGGACCGCGACGAGGCGATCATGGGGCATAGGCCGTTCCTCGTCATCGCCGATTATCTCGCACGTCAGGGCATAGCCTCCTTGCGTTACGATGACCGGGGCTACGCCAAGTCGACTGGTGTCTTCGACGGCGCCACGACCGCGGATTTTGCGAACGACGCGGAGGCGGCGCTCCGCTTCCTGCGCAGCGTGCCGGGGATCGCTTCGGATCGCGTCGGTATCATCGGACACAGCGAAGGTGGAGTGGTCGGTCCGATCGTCGCCGCTCGTACGCGCGACGTCGCCTTCCTTGTGCTCATGGCCGGCACCGGTGTGCGAGGTGATTCGGTCAGCCTCCTCCAGATGCGTCGAATCGCTGGACAGAGCGACGCACAAGTCGCGATCGTGCGCCCGCTGTTCCGTGCCGTCGCCGACTCGAAGGACTCTGCAGACGCCGTTGCTCGGGTCGCGTCGGCGACCCAGCAGATTCTCTCATCGCTCCCGGAAGCACAGCGTTCGATCGCGGCTACGCAGCTCGCGCGAACGAGCACCGCGCTGCTCGCACCGTGGATGCGGTACTTTGTGCGCTACGATCCGCGCGATGCGCTGCGCAAGGTACACGTGCCCGTACTCGCGCTCAATGGCTCGCGCGATGTGCAGGTGTCGGCGCGCGAGAATCTTGCCGCGATCGACACCGCCCTCATGCGAGCCGGGAATCGCGACGTCCGCACCATCGAGCTGGATGGGCTCAATCACCTGTTCCAGCCAGCACGCACTGGCGCCGTGGCGGAATATGCCAGCATTGATGAAACCGTCTCGACGCAAGTACTCGAGCTCATAGCCGCGTGGATTAACGCGCGGTTCGCGCGCCGATGACAATCCGTACATCCTCTCGAGGAGCCAATGCCGAAGCCGAATCGAATCGCAACGATAGCTGTCTGGACGATCACCGTGTTTGCGGCCGTCGCCATCGGCTCAGCCGGGCTGTCGAAACTCATCACGACCGGCGAATGGGATCGTCTCTTTGCCTCATGGGGCTATCCCGCCTGGTTCATGATCGTGGTCGCGTGCGCTGAGCTCTTCGGCGCGATCGCGCTTCTGGTGCCGCGTTTCGCCGTCGTGGGCGCGGCCGTTCTCGGCGCAGTGATGCTGGGCGCCGCTGGCACGCTGTTTACCCATCCAGGAACACATTTCTTCCGGGGGCGGCAGGCGCCGATGACCGCGACGACTCCGATCATCTGGTTTGTCTTACTGAGCGTGATTGCCGTCGTTCGCTGGCGTAAGCTGTACCGCTGAAATGGGACTCTCACTGCTCTGTGACGACGTACGCCGAATCACAGACGCGTGTCAGGAAATCACGCCGGCGCCGCCGGACGTGGACGATGCCTTGCCGTTGTCCCCGGTCACGCGCACCGTGACAATTCCATTTCACCCAGAGCGCATGCGCACACCGATCGCCGCCAGTCTGTTGTTGCTCTCTCTTGCCACGACCGCAGCCCTCGCTCAGCGCGCCGAACGTCTGACGCCCGACGTGCTCAAGTACGTTCGACCGACCGAATCACGAATCGTCCTTACGCATGTGGAGATCATCGACGGTTCCGGCTCGCCGGTGCTGAGCGATCGCAACATCACGATCGAACGCGGCATCATCACGGAGATCGCGCCAGGCGTAGACGTGCCATCATCGCGCGGCACCACGGCATTCGATCTGCGCGGCACGACAGTCATGCCGGGGATTGTCGGAATGCACGACCATCTCTGGTTCCAGCAGCGGCCGAATCTCGCGGCGGACAACAGCTACGACGGGCCGGCGTGGCGTGTCGACATGGGGTACTCCGCGCCGCGGCTCTATCTCGCCGCCGGCGTCACGACCATTCGAACGGCCGGCAGTGCGGCGCCCTATACCGATCTGTACCTGAAACGGCAGATCGAATCAGGACGGATGCCGGGGCCGCACATGGATGCAACGGGCCCATACCTGCAAGGGTCCGATACGTCGAAGGCGCCGCAGTTCATGGAGCTTACCGGCCCCGATGATGCGCGCCGGACCGTCGCCTATTGGGCGGATCACGGCGCGACCTCATTCAAGGCATACACCAACATCACGCGAGACGAGCTGCGGGCCGCGATTGAAGAGGCGCACCGCCGCAAACTCAAGGTCACCGGCCACCTGTGTTCCGTCACCTATCCTGAAGCGATCGCGCTCGGGATCGACAATCTGGAACACGGGTTCATGTCGAACACGGCGAATGACCCGGGCAAGACCCCGGATGTTTGCAGCGCGAGCGGCGGCGACTACACGCTCGAGCACATGCCGGCCGGTGGTGCCGAAGCGAGAGCGCTCATCGGGTCCCTCGTGAAGCATCACGTTGCCGTGACATCAACACTGGTTCTTCGCGCCGCCGGTGTGGCCGGTATTGGCATTCAGCAGGACGGCCGCCCGTTACAGACGGGACTCGTCGAGTCGATGTCGCCGGAGACTCGCGCCGCCTTCGAGGTGTGGCGATCGCATCCCAGTGCGACCCGTGATCATTCGGCGGCGCTCCTGCGAAACGAAATGGCGCTCGAACGCGAATTCGCCTCGGCCGGAGGATTGTTGCTCGCCGGTCCAGACCCTGTCGGTCTCAACGGCAACGTGCCGGGCTTCGGCGATCAGCGGCAGATCGAGCTGCTTGTCGACGCAGGGTTCTCGCCGGTCGAGGCGATCAGGATCGCCACGCTCAACGGCGCGACGTATCTCGGACGCGAGCATACGATTGGCTCGGTCACTCCTGGCAAACATGCCGACCTGCTCATCGTACGGGGTAATCCGACGGAACGCATCTCCGACATCGAGCGCGTGGAACTCGTGCTCAAGGATGGCGTGGTCTACGATCGGCAAAAGCTGTTGGACGCGGCGCGTGGGCGATACGGCGCGTACTGACTGCGCTCATCGAGTCTTAGCGACTGCTCCGAAGCAGGTCTCGAAGGGCCGCATGGTAGAAGCGGCTGGAGATGATCTTCGTCCCGCGATGCAGATGAACGACGAATGCGGCGCGGTCATAGCGCTCGAGCGTCGCGATCGCCCGCAGATTGATGATGGCCGACCGGCGCACGCGGATGAACGTTCCGCGCGAAGCGATCCGCTGTTCAACGCGATCCATTGTCGCGCGCATGGCGTACGCTCGCCCACCACTGTGCACACGAACGTAGTTGCCCGCACTTTCGAACCAGTCGATCGCGTCAAGCTCAATGAATGCAAGCCGTTCCGCGTCCCTCACGACAAAACGTTCCGGCTTCGAAGCAGGCGCTCGAACCGGACGCACGGATCGCTCGCCCAGCAAGCCCTCGAGTCGATCGGCCAGGGACGGACCGCGGCGAAGCGAGAGCAGTGTCCCGGCACGATCCAGTGCATCGCGCAATCGCATCGGATCGACGGGTTTCAGGACGTAGTCGAGCGCGTGGACTTCGAAAGCCCTTAGTGCATGGCGATCGAATGCCGTCACGAAGATTACGAAGGGCATAGCATCGACTCCGATGTCCTCGATGATCTCGAACGCCGTCGAGCGGCCAAGTTGAATGTCGAGGAGCACGACGTCCGGGGGATGCTCGACGAGCGTCGCGATTGCGTCATCGCGTGTCCCGCACTCGCCGACGCATGCGATACCGGGCAAGTCCTCGAGCTGGCGGCGCAGTCCGCGGCGCGCGACCGGCTCGTCGTCAACGATCAGTACGTTCATGACGTTCATGTCGCGGCCGTGCGGAATGGAATTGCGATGTCGACGCACATTCCCGCGGCCAGCCCGTTCTTCAAGCCGGGCCGCAATTGCACCGCGGCCCTGTCGCCGTACAAGTGACGCAGTCGTTCGCGCGTGTTGCCCAATCCGACGCCCTCGCGAATGCGGGCGACGTCGTTGACGCCACGCCCGTGATCCACAATGCTGATACGCAGCACCTCTGCGTCGCGCGCCGCGCTGACGTCGATCGTCGTTGCGCCGTCGTCGGCTTGTCCATGCTCGATGGCGTTCTCGAGCAGCGGCTGGAGCAGAAAGACGGGAACGTGAGCGTCAGTCACGTCGGCCGCGACGGAAACGCGCACGACCAGCTGGCTCCCGAAACGGCCGCGCTGGATGTCCAGGTAGTCGCGGACGAAGGACAACTCCCGCTGCAGCGGCACTTCCTGCGCGTTCTCGTCGAGACTCCGGCGCAGGAGCGCCGATAGACGAAGGATCATCTCCTGCGCCGCGCTCGCATCCTCGCGCACGAGAACCGAGATCGAGTTCAGCGTGTTGAACAGGAAGTGCGGGCGAAGCTGCGACCGCAGCGTGTCGAGCTTCGATCGCGTCAGCTCGCCCTCGAGCGCCGCGGCACTCATTCGCTCGGCGACGTACAGCGCCCGAAAACGAACCGCCGTATAGACCATCACGACGACCGTGTAAAAGAACAAACCGGTGAAGACGCTCCAGACGAAGGGAGTAAGATTCGCGCTGCGTCGGACCGCATCCTGAATGGCAGTGCCTCCGCGCGTGAACAGCGCGATCGCTCGGACCGCGGAGGTAGTAGCGGATTGCAGCGATGACAGCATCACCGCGGTCGCCGTGTGAGCAAGCACGGGCCGGTACGACGGCTTGAGATCGAAGGGCCAGCGCTGAATGGCCGCCAGTACCGCCGGCGTGAGGATCGCCCAGACCGCCCAAAACAGGAAGATGACTTCGACGTCGTTGGTAAAATCGACTCGCTTGCCGCTGGCGAGATCGGTGAGCAGTTCCTGCGCGACGAAGAACGCACCGACCGCCAGTGCCAACGCCACGACGCGAGAGGGGCGCATGCCGTCCGTCTTCATAGGCTGATGCTAGTCGTTGGCAGGACCTGCCGATAGGCGCAGGAAATCACGGCGATGGCGCAGGAAATCCCGGAGGCATACAGCGCTCGGCGCTCGCAAGTTTACGATCGTAGCATCGTTGCCAGACCCGGACGGAGCGTCTCATGAAGCGTGTATGGGCATCACCGCCATTTATCAGCGGCCGAAGACGACGCGGTGCCACCGATGCGATAGCGTGCAAGAAACTCTTACTCGCGGATGCTGCTGTCGTCCAATGCGTTGGGACCAGCGACAAGAGCGCGTCTCTGAGCGCTCCTGAAGTGCCGATCGGCAGACTGGCGCTCCACATACCCGTGACATACCCATCTTCGGAATCGAGCTGCTGAGTTGTCGACTTAGGATTCTCTAACGCAGTCCCGACCAACGACTTGGGCTAGCTCCGTTGTGGGGTATGTAGAACCGAAACGACTTACAGCGGACGAATCCGCCGTAAGTCGTTTCGAGTTAAGAGCTTAAATCGGGACGGCGGGATTTGAACCCGCGACCCCCTGAACCCCATTGTGGTCCGACAACGTGCTCCGCACCTGCAAATCCGCTAGTTGTAACAGCTTGGCACACCTGACTACCTACAGATTCGCGAATGGTTTTGGCGGATTTCGAGGCGCAACTCATACCCCACATACCCCAGTCATACCTACCTACAGCCGCGTTAAGACAACAAAGAAGACGCGACGATTTTCGTCGAGGCCTTCTCGGTACACCGGACGAAAAGTGCCGCGCCGCCTCACGCGGTTACTCCCGTAACCGTGGCGGATTTTCATCCTGGATCGTAGGCTCATCCGGTACTGCCACGCCGAACCGGCCCCCGCGAGCCATGTTTGATCCCGACTTCCTGACCGAGATGTACGAGGCGTCTGAGGCGCTGCCCGGCGGTGGTTTCCGAATGGGCTTGTTCGACAAACGGGTCCTTCTCCCAATCGAGCGGCTTCCCGAGTGTGTCTTGAACGAGACGGGTGAGGTTCTCGACCCCGAGCGTATCCCGGGCATGGTCGCCGCCGGATGGTTCGAGATTCTCTCGAGCGAGATGACGTCCACCGAGGCGGGCTTTCCGTTTTACATCCCAGGGCGCTTGGGTCTCTTTCTTCGACTCGAGCGCGAGGGAGTGAGCTCCGCGGAGCTGGCGGCGTTCGCGACGACCGAAGAGGACCTCATCGACATCGTCCTCGTGAACGACGAAATGCCGTACGAGCATGACGACGATACCGTCATCATCCTCGCGGCCCAACGTGATGAACTGCGCGCGAAGACGGATGAGCGAGACCGGCTGGTCGCCGCCGAGGCGGGACACCCCGAGCCTTGGTTGCGCCTGACCGGGCCGCTCGCCACGCCGGAAGGACTGCGCTCCAAGATCGAGGAGCTGTCGGCCGACGTGGCGCGCATCGAGCGCAGCATCGAGCGGATGGAGCTAAATCGCGAGTTCGGAGTGGACTTCCTACCCGAGAAAAAACAGGAGTGGATCCGGCAGCTCGCGTTCAAGCTGCGTTGGGTTCATGAGTACACGCGGCTATCCATGGTGCAGAAAGACCGCGCGCAGATCGCGTTCGGCTACAGCCATTTCATCTTCTTCCGAGCACACCGGCACACCGGACTCGCTCTCGAGGATTTCGAGTTCTCGGATCTCGATTGGTCGCTGACGCTCCGGAATCCTTGGCTTGCAGAGACCGACGCTGAACCCGCGCTGCCGATCCGTCTCCCTGGCCTAATCATCCGTGGTGAGTCGGTGACTCTCACACGACGTACGACGGCCGCCGAATACAAGCGTCTCGCCGAGAAATACGAACTGGAGACGTACTTTCGTCTGCTCGCACAACAGCAAGGGCAGCGAATCTGCAATCACTGTCTCGCCGCGCTGCCGGAGGGCTCCTCGGAAAAGCGTCGCTACTGTAGCGAGACGTGTCGCAACGCTGCGAAAGCGGCAGCGTACCGCGTGCGCCACCCGGGTTGGGTGAAGGCCGACCGGCACGACCTTCCGCGGGACCTGTTCGACCTTCCCGACCAACCGACGTGACAGCACCCGGTGCTCTGCCTTACTTCGGGATTTATTCGGGTTGCGGAAACAACTGGAGGCTTGTTGAATTCCATGCAACATGACTCCGCGCTCACCGTCCCCGGCGTTTCATTCATGCCATTCAGCGATCAGCTGAACACGTACCGACTCCGCGCAACGATGACACTCCGCGAACTCGCTGCTGCATCGGGCCTCGACTTCACCTACATCTCGAAGCTCGAGCGCAACAAGGTGCCCCCGCCGGCTCGCGAATCAGTGGAAGCGCTCGCGAAGGCGCTGAAACTGAATGAGAGCGAGCGGATCGAATTCCTTGCGCTCGCGGGCACGATCACCACCGACATGGAGCGGTGGATGGTGCACGAGCGCCCCGTGGTGCGC
This sequence comes from Gemmatimonadaceae bacterium, assembly GCA_035553335.1. GTDB lineage: Bacteria > Gemmatimonadota > Gemmatimonadetes > Gemmatimonadales > Gemmatimonadaceae > Fen-1247. The sequence continues at coordinate 18,824 of DATNCZ010000265.1, read as the reverse complement.
GAGGTCTATCGCAGCTTGAGCCGTCTGTCACCGGAGGAGCAAGAGCGCCGACTGAACGAACTGCTCGCGCAAGTCGAACGCGAGCACAAGAAGTCGGGAGACGAAGAATGAGTCGTCGCCCCCTGACGAACGGTCAGCGTTGGTGGTATTCGCAAATCGAGCAACGCGCATACACCCAGCTGCACGCGCTGCAGCGTCCTCACGGCGACGGTCGTCCGGCGCTGTGGGACGGGACGCCGCCGGTGCCCGTCGAACATGTCGCCGAGCATCTGCTCGGCCTGTCGATTGTGTATGAGGTCATCACGGAGCGTGAGGACGAAGAGATTCTCGGCTGCTTGCGTCCAGAGGCGCGTGAGATCGTGCTGAACGAGACGCACGCACAACGCTTCCGCGATGTCCCGGGAACGGAGCGCCACACGATCGGGCACGAGATCGGTCACGCGGACGTCTTCGGTGACGTGGCGGCCACGATGCAGGCGCCACTTCCCGGCCTCGCGGCTACCGGGTGTACTCGCAAGCGCTCAAGCAGTCGCGGCGACGTTCGCGTGCTCAGTCTTCGTCCATCCGACGCACTCAAGCGTCGGCTCGCGGGGTGCAATCCGGAGGTTCGTCGCGAAGCCTATCGTCGTTTCGAACTCGAGATGCGCGCGCAAGAGCAGGAACAAATCGCGGCCGGCGCCGACAGTCCGATGGTGCGGCGCGCCGTCGATCACTACGCGGCGACGCTGCTAATGCCGGCAGATCTCCTTCGGCGCGAAGCTGAGGGGCTCGATTTATCGCGCAGGTCCTCGGTGGACCACCTTGCCAGACGTTTTGTCGTGTCGCGCCAAAGTCTTCTGATTCAGCTCGAGAATCTAAACCTCATTCACGGTGTGGCGGACGACGGCACCATCAAGCTCGAGAGTCCCGTGGAGGCGCAACAGCCATCCTTGTTTTGAGTTCTCTCATGTCCAAAATGTTGCACGCCATTCAACATGCATTGTCGCGTCATGGTCCCATGCCCCCGGTGACGCGGCTAACCCCAGCAGGTCGCGCGTTCGGATGATATCGTGGGCAATGCAGCTCGATGGTGAATCAACCCGTTGGTAACGGCAGCGCCGAGGTTTTCTTGTCGGAGCGTTGAGACGCTCGGAGGGAGCAGCGTGAGCGGGACCAGTCAGTGGGCCGCATCGAACAACAGCGACGGCGCCGTTGGGGACACTACGCCCGGCGACACCGCGTACCAACGGCGTTTGACGCGTGCTCGACGTGCGCTGCCGCTGGCGCCGACCGGCGCGCGCGAACTCGCGCGAATGGCCAGAAACCCCGGATGCGACCGTCTGGCCGTGCACGGGGCCGCCCGAATTGACACGGCCGCGTTTGCGCGAGCGATCCTCGGTGTCGACGTGAACACGCACGGCTCGCCACTCGCCCTCGCCAACGGGGTGGCGTTCGAGCGTGTCCTCCTTCGCGACGGCGCAGCGCCGCTCGTCGATCTGTTCACCGGTGCAGGGTGGTTACTCCCTGGGTCTGCGTCGTTTGTCGATGTCTCAGCGGCGCATCCCGACATTGATTCCGCGTCCCTCGCACGTCGCGAGGAGATGACGCGAGCGTTCCTCGCGCAACGACTGCGAGGTGATCCTGGCACGCCGAACATCATCTGGCACGCGCGACTGACGCTCAGCGTGCCGGCGCTGGAAGGCGGAACGGTGACGATCGAGCCGGATTGCCTGGTCGCGTCGGCGACGTCCGGGTTCTACACGCCCGTCGAGGTGAAGTCGTTTCACGATCGTGGTCCTCGGACGGATCCGCTGGACCTCGAGAAAGCGCGCATGCAGGCCGCAGTGGAGGTGCTCGCGCTCCGTGACACCACGCTGTCCCTCGCGGCCGCGATCGGCCAGCGCTTCGATGACGAAGCGCTCCGGCAACTCATTCCAGATCGGTGCGGATTGATTCTGCGCCGGTTCGGCATGCGGGCCCGACTCCAGCGGTTGAACGTGCGGCGTGAGCTCACGCTGATGCGCCGTTTTCTCGCGGGGCTGCGTGCCCGTGTCGATCGCGCGCTCACGACGCGTGCGTCCGCATTCACCATCGACACCCTCACGGGTCATGAATCCATTGCGAACGCGCTCCGCGAAGACTGCCGGTCATTCTGCGACTTCGCCTCATCATGCGAAGCGGCGGCGCGACGAGCGGGACAGCCGATCGTGCTCGGTCACGCCATGGAGGAAGCCGTTGGCGCAGTCGGAACGCTGCCGCGGCTGATTGCCTTGCTCGAGGGTCGTGAGATTGTGCGGACGGATGACGAACGACGCATCGTCCGCGCTTTCCGCGATGCGGTCGTGCGAACGGAGCGTGAGATGCGCCGTGTTGGGTGATCCTCTGCTGCTTCGGCGACTGGAGGCGTACGTGCGGCAACGTGCGGTCTGTTCGCACACGCATGCGCAGATCGTCATTCAGCCGCATGCCATGGTGTGGGCCGCCGTGGGACTCTCCGGTGAAGACTCGTCGCTGCACGCTGTCCAGATCGGACGGTGGAACCGACCGCCTTCCGTGACCGCGGTCGCGGCCGATCCCATTCGCGGCGATGAACGTGAGCGAGTCTTCGATCAGGTCGCGATCGTTCTCGAGCGGTATTTCGCCTGGTGCGTCAAGCGCGCTGTCGCGCCGCAGCTCATCGTGACGTCGTCCTCGGCGCTAGAGCATCTGACCAACATCGCCGAGGATTATCGTTTCTTTCGAAGCGCGCCGCGGACCGCACAAGCTGCGCGCGACCTCACTTACTTCGCCGAGCGCGCGCCTATTCGTGGTCAGCAAGCCGTTGTCTCGCTCGCCGAGGTGCTGAGCACGCACTGGGTCACGCCGCTCCCGCCGTCGCGCGAGCGTCATTTGGGGATCGTGCTCGCGTGTATCGAGTGTCCACCCGGCGCTGACTTGATGGCTCTTGTGCTTGAGGCGGAGCGGACGCCGATGGGCCCCGTGACAGATCCTGCCTTTGATGCAGACCAGCTCGCGCCATTGCTCGCGAAGTACCGCCGCGCGGTGCGACGCCGCCACGTGCCGGCGGAGCTCCAACGACGCGCACAGGCCATCCGGGAGGTGATGACGCCCGTCACGTCGAAGCTTTATCACGCAATCCAACGAGGAGTCGGTGTGCTTATTCGCGCGCACCTACCTCCGCTCCCTGCCGTCACCGAATGGCAGCGCCAGGAAGTGCGCGCGTTTCTCGATACCGTCGAGGCGAGTCAGCAAGGCGTGCAGTATCCGATCAACGATCGTGCGAAACTTGCCGCGTTTCGCCTTGTGATTCGGGAAGACGCCCAGGCAAACTATGAGGCGGCGGTGGTGACTGACGACGCGTTCGGCCGCGCGCGGAGTGTGTGTACCGGTCAAACACTCGCCGGCATCACGGAGAATCGCCGGCGGACCGGGCACCCCACGCGGCGCGGCCACGTCCACACCTTTGACGTCGTAACGACACAGGACGAACTCACCGTCCGGCCAGGCGACGAGCTCTGTCTCGCAGATGATCCGCGATTGGTGTGTGTCGTGCGCGACTACCGATTGATCGGGGGACAGACTCGCGTCGGCCTGCGCGTCGCGCGCGGCATGAACGTACCCGGCGTACCGTTGGATGGATCGGAAGTCACGATGATTCGCGCGGTCCCAGATTGGCATCGCCTCGGGCGTCGCCGTGCCGCGATGGCGGAACGCCTGCGCGTTCTGCCGTGGACACATGTCGAGGGCGGAGCTGCGCCGGCCACAGACCCGGAGACGCCACCGACGGATCTGATCCGGGCGCTGGAGGTGCTGAAATGAGCGCTCGAATGAAATCACGGCTGGGGCTCGATGCCGATGTGAACCGTCTTCCCGGCGATTGTGCGCCGGAACTGGGTGGACTTGGCACCGAGGCCGAGCGAGCCGATCGCGCCGTGTGTGATGTGCTGCGCGCGCACTATGACGGCGTACCGGCGCTCATCGTGCCGTCACCACCAGGCGCAGGCAAGACCGACCTTGTGGAAAAGGTCGCCGCACAGGAAGGAGGAACGCGGCGCCGGCGTTGCGTCATTGTCACCCAGACGAACCAGCAGGCCTTCGAACTCATGATGCGGCTTCGAGCGCACTATTCCGTCTTGCCGATCGCGCTGTATTGCCGACACTCGCTCGTTCTCCCCGACCAGATGGTGCGGAGTGCGATGCTCCAAATCGTGCATGAGCCTCGACAACTGCCGACGGGACCGTGCGTCGTCGTCGCCAACGCGATGAAACTCGCACTGAGTGCCGTACCGATCGCGTCCTTTGACCTGATGATCGTTGATGAGGCGTGGCAGCTGGCGAATCATCTCTTTCTTGCGATCGCGGGTCTCGCCAAACGGGTCATGCTTGTGGGCGACCCCGGTCAAATCGCCCCCGTAATCACCGCCGACACCACGCGCTGGCAGGCGAACCTTGCCGGGCCGCATGTTCCCGCGCCGCAGGCGCTGCTCGCAACGCACCCTGGCACGGCGGTGATCGGTCTACCTGTGTCGCGCCGCCTCGTCGACGACTCCGCCGAGATTGTGCAGCGCGCCTTCTATCCGAATCTCCCGTTCACGGCGCTGGAACGCTCTACCGATCGTCGGGTCGTGTTTCGCACTCTCGCAGCGACCCATCAACTCGATGGCGCTTTGCGCGGGATTGAACGAGGGCAAACGCTCTCGATGGTCGAGTTGCCGCAAGCGGCGCCCATCACGACGGATGCGGAAATCGCGGCAGTGATTGCGCGCGTCGTGGACCGGTTCGTAATCCGCGGCGCTAACGTCGTGACGCGGGACGGCGCGCACCGTGTCGATGGCCGCCGGATCGGTGTCGTGTGTGCGCATCGCAGCCAGGTCAGGGCGGTACGAGCCCGGCTCACGCCGGCGATCTCGTCGGAAGTCCTCGTCGAGACGGCGAATCGCTTTCAGGGCCTGGAGCGCGACATCACCGTCGTCTGGCACCCGCTCGCGGGACACCCACGCGTCCGGGACTTTCATGTCGATGCGGGCCGCTTCTGTGTCATGTTGTCGCGCCACCGGGTCGCGTGCGTCGTCGTGGGGCGCGCCGGCATCATGGAGGTGTTGGATCGATACGCGCCGGGTGATCCGCCCGTACTGGGCGTCGACACGGACCCTGAGTTCGACGGCTGGTTCGCCCACCGCGAGATCCTTGAGCATCTTATAAACAGCAACCGGGTGTTTCCGCTTGCTCGGCGGGCGACAACGTGAGGCCTGGTCCTGGGCGCCCCCTCGTTACCGCCGCTAGTTCGAGATTTTGGCACCGCACAGCGACCCGGTGCGGTCGAGTCGCTCTCCCTGCGGCACAGACCAGCCGCAGTCACCTTCTGATCGCGACGTTCGATCCGGGCGTCGTTCGTGGATTTTGGTATGGACCTTAGCATGATCGACGACGGCTTTGACGGCATCCGCACAGGTGGCGATTCGGCACCCTTAGCATCAGCGCCATCAGTGCGGGTGGTGCGCGAGCTGCCGGAGACCCGCATTAGGCGACTGACCGAGACGGCGTACCTCGATACCGAGCGAACGCCGTACTACCGGGTCATCATGCGGTACTTCCTGATCCAGGCCGAGGCGCAGGTCACATGGGTGAAGGCCGACGAGATCCTGGCGCACGTGCGCCAGGTCTACGATCCGTCGTACGACGACGTGCAGCGTGATCGCGACCTCCGCGTGCTCACCGACAAGCGCAACCTCCTCGAAGTCCAGGACGCGCGCGGGGCGCGTACCGCGCGCGACTTCAAGAATCGGCGGCCGGAGTATCACATTCGCGCCGACGCCCTGCGTCTCGAGCGTTGGGTGCGCACGTGGGAACAGGCGCCGTCCGAGGGCGGGTCCCTCGATCCGTCGCTCCTCGATCGATTCTGGACACGTCTCTCAGAAATTCACCGGCTGCTGCTGGAAGCCGAGCGGGGCGGCGACTACGTCCAAGCGGAACGCGCCGAGGCGCTTTGGCCGCTCTGGGAAGACGCGCTGAGCTACGTGACCAATCTGAACGCGAACACCACGTCGTTCCATCAGGCACTCGCCGAGGCCCGTCCGACCGATATCACCGACCTCCGGGCGTTTGACTACTACAAGAACGTCCTGTTCACCAGCATGCAGGGATTCATCAGCGGACTCGCCGAGCGCGCGGATCGCATTCGCGGCCGGCTTGCGGACTGGAACCAGGACGGCCATCTTGAGCGGCTGCGTCAGCACCTCGTGCAACACCGCCGTGTGAGGCTCGTCGGGGCATCGGAAGTCAGTGAGGACGTTGTCCGGACATCAGTGGACCAGGACGTACGGTTCGTCGTTGCCTGGTTTGCCCCGGATGGTGCGTGCGATGCCGTCCGACGCGCGACGCGACAAGCGATCAGTATGATCGGCCGGCATATCGGGCGCCTCGCCGAAGCCGACACAGGCACCCACAGCCGCGCGCTCGAACTCCGGGAACTCGCCTGCGCCTTCGCCGCCGTAGCGGACATCGCGACCGCGCACCGCCTCGCCGCGGCGACGTTTGGCGCGTACTGGCTCCGACATTACCGCGCCGTGCCCGAAGCTCGCACGATGTCGAACACACTCTCCGCCTGGCAACAGCCGGCCTTCGAATTCCCCGTCAAGAAGATCCGTCAAGGGGGCCAACGGGGCGAGCGCGAATCGAGCGGGATCGACGATCAGTCGGCACGTCAAGCTGCGATGCTTGAGGCCCGCGCACGCGAACGCGCGCAAGAGAAAGCGTTGCTCGACCGGATCTTCTCGGCTGGTCGTGTCGACGTTGGCGCGCTCGTGAACGTCCCGGCGCAGGTGCGAGCACGGCTTCTGGTGGCGATCCGCGAGTGCATTGCCTCCGAGGATCACGCGTCGCTCGCCGCCGACGGAACGCACATCATGCTGTATCCTCCGACGAGTGAGGCACTCGGCTCTCTCCAGTCGGAAGACGGAACGTTGTGGACGCCGCGTTTCCATCTCGTACGCCATGCCGCCGCCTCAGCGCAGCCCATTGCGTCGTCCCTACAGACGAACTCCTCCGGGGCCGCCGCGGACGAAGATACTCACAACGACGGCGCGATCGCAGAGCGCGTGAGTGCACCGGCGGAGGCGACTCCCGTCGTGCGTCGTGCCCGCGACGCCAGGGAGACGCAGACCACATGAGTACGACCGCCAGCGTGAACAACAGCAGCGTGACGACGCCGGCCAGCGCAACGAGTGCTTACGATGACTCGGTGATGTCGCCTACGCGTGGATCGTACATGACGCTGGCCCAACGCCGAGCGGCGACGCACGATCTGCAGGCGGCATATCGAGCGTTGCTCGATACCTTCGCAGTGCTGGCGGCCGACGATCCTGAGGTCTTCCGGACGATTCGTGTGCGCCAGAAGGACATTCGCACCTGGTTCTACGACGCCGCTGGTTGGTGGCTCGTGGTGACGAGCGACTGCGCGTATCTCGCCAAGCATCCCGCCACTATCATGCCGTGGCACGGCTTCGATACGGATCGCGACCGTCCGCTCAAAGATCCGCTCGACTATGAGCTCCTGACGTGGGCGTTGTGGTACGGCGAGCGGAAGCCGCTCGACCACACGTTCCTCATCGGCATGCTCGCCTCGGAGATCGCCGAGGAGACGGGTCCGTTCGTCGGCGCGGGGCACATCGACTGGAATCAGCGACCGCACCGCGAGAGCCTCGTGCGTGCGATGCGCGCCCTCGAGCACATCGGCGCCGTCCGACGCCTCGATGGCGAGGCGGAATGGTTCGAGCGTGATGGCGTGGACGCCGACATCGTGTACGAATTCACGCCGGTCGCGCGACTCGTGCGTACGCAGCCCGCATCGGAGCTGCTCCCCGCTGGCGTTCAGGTCGCAACGGCGGCACAAGAACGCCCGCTGACGGTGCGGCAACGGCTGTATCGATCGCTCCTCACGCTGCCTGCCGTCCTCGCCGAGTGCGAGCCGGAGTGTTTTGCGATGCTGCAGAACAGCGAGAAGCGCGTAACCATTGCGACCGATCTCGAAGAACGCATCGGCTGGCAGTTGGAAATGACTGTGTCGTACGCGGCGCTCCTGCGTCAGCGCGAGCCCGGCGCGCAGCCGTCATTTCCTACGGGATACATCGCCAGTCGCATCACACTGCTCCTGTGCCATCACCTGCGCGCCGTTGTGGCGGGCAAGGGTCGAGGGATTGCGAGCCTAACGACCGACGGGTTCGACCGTGTGTTGATCTCACGCGAACGGTTCCAGAGCGAGCTCGGTCGCGTGAAGCAGAAGTATGACAAGTGGTGGGGCGCCACGACGCGTGCACGCGGTCTCGCACTTCTCGCCGAGGACGTCCTCGATTGCATGCGTGGGTGGGGCATCGCGTCCGGTCCCGCCGAGGACGACCAAATCACGATCTATCCGACCGCCGCGCGCTTCGGCGCCGTCTACACCGACGATGGCGGTCTCACCGATGACGGAGACGACCAGTGAGCGACGGCATCAAGTCCACGAACGGCGCGAGTGGCGCTAACGTGGCGAATGGTAACGGCAAGAACGGAAAGCGCTCTGCACTGGGCGATGCGCCGACGCGTGAGGCCATTCGACTGGCGATGACGGACAACGCCGCGCCTGCCGGTGGGAGCGCGCCGGCTGCCGCAGCCGCGCGTTTCCACCCAGCCTTCGCCGCAGCGCGGCCCACGCCGGCAATGCAGGAACGCATCGCGGCGATTACGACGCGGCGCGTTGTCACGGCCCCACGATGGGAACCCGTCCGCGCGATCGTGCAGAACTACTTCGTCATCCCCTACCAGGAGTTCCATTTCGTCAACGGTTGCCTGGTCCTCGGCGGAGCGAACAGCACTGGCAAGACGAGCGTGCTGACGTCGCTCGTGACGTTGGTTCTGGACAACGACAAACGGCCGCAACGCTTCGATCCGAGTGGCGCACGCGTGCGCAGCATCGGCTACTACGTTCTCGGGAAGCCCGAGATGCGCTTCTACCACAAGAACCGCATCTCGTACATCGCACTCGAGTTTCGCCACACCGGCACGGGCGAGTACCGCACCGTCGGCATCGGTCTCCAGGGTCACCGCGCGGGCAATGATGGGCAACCCCAGATCGACGGCTGGGGCTTTCTGCTGGCCGACGGCCGCCGCATTGGCCCCGACCACGATATCTCACTCTTCGACGAATCGGGCGAGAAGCGCGTTCCGCTGAGTCGCGCGCGGCTGGTCAAAGCCCTCGGTGCCGACGTGAACACCGTCAACCGCGTCGTCGACGACATCGATTCGTATCGCGACATGGTGAATGCGGCGCTCTTCGGGTTCAAATCCGCGCAGCAATACACCGATCTCGTCTCCATCCTGACGTCGCTGCGTGCATCGAAACTCGCCAACACCATTAAGCCCTCCGCCGTGAGCGGGTTCTTGCAGCATTCGCTGCGGCCCCTCGATGAGGCGTTGATGGAGGATGCAGGCCGCATCTACGAGCGCATCGATCAGTACCAGGAGCGCCTGGAGCTGTTGCTGTCGCAGGTGGTCGTCCTCGACGATCTGGCGAAAGCCGAGGCGTCCTGGCGTCTGGCCGCGGCCCGGCGTGAGGCGGGCCTCTATCGCGACGCGTATCGGGATGCTGATCGCGCCCTCAAGCGTCTCGAGCGCGTCCGCGACGACATCGTTCGCGAGCAGAAGGCGGTCGACGACGCCGAGACGTCGATCACCGACGAGCGCACCAAGAAGGAGCGGAAGACGGCCCGCCTTAAGGTGCTGGAGCGGAAGGATGAGCTGAAAGACATCGCCAAGCTCACCGAGTACAAAGATCGTCTAGCGGAGTCGAATGAGTTGGCGGAGCGCGCGCAGACGGCGGCAAACGAGGCGCGCGGCCGACGCGACGACGCCGCCGGACGCGCGCGCGACCTCCTTGCTGCGTGGACCGAAGCGGTCGACGACGTGATCAAGCGCGCGAAGGACCTCGCCCAGGAAGCCCGGTCGTCGTGGGCGACGGCGGAGTCCTTTGCCGCGGCCATCACGACGAGCGCGCGCCAGGCCACGGTAGGGGCACCCGTGATTGCGCCGAGCGTTTCGCTCAACGCGCTTCGCGCAGATCACGAAGTGCAACGAGATTCGCTTCAAGACATCCGCAAGGCGCTCGACGTGGCGGACCAGGCGGAATTCAAGCACCAGACCGCGCGAGACCATCGCGAGGTGGTTGCCGGTGAACTCACAATCGCGAGTGACGCATTGCAGCAGCGCCGGGACGAAGAGCGCGCGGGCCGATCGCGCGCCGCTGACGCGCTGCGTGTGTGGGTCGACGCATCGCACGCCGACGTGCCGATCGCGGCCGATACCGTCGAGCAGGTAGTCGAGCAGATCCTGGATGCGGATCTCGATCCGGACGGCCTTACCGATCTCTTCCACTCCGCGATTGACGGGGCGCGTACGACATTGCGCGCCGACGAAGCCGCGGCCGTCGCAGCCCGCGAGGCCGGGCGTCAGCGCGTCGAGGAGATGGAAGCGCGCCTGCACGAGAAGGAGCAGGAGCATGAGGAGACACCGCCGCAGCCCGCGGAACGGATCCGCGCTCGGGAGGCTATCGCGGCAACCAGCATTGGTGCGTTGCCGCTGTATCAGGCCGTGGACTTTGGTCCGAAGGTCACGAACGCCGAGGGTGGTCGCCTTGAGCGGATTCTCGAGGACGCAGGGTTGCTCGATGCACTCCTGGTTCGTGCAAGCGATCGCGACCGCGCGCGCGCCGTCGTCGCCGTCCTACCAGGTGGTGAACAACTCGCGGCATCCGAGGTCTGGCTTGCTGACGCGCCGCGCGAAACAACGCCGATGTCCGGCCGCACGCTCGCGGACTACCTCGTTACGGCGAACGGTGACGCAATCGCGACGTTCGGCGACGGGTCGGCCGCGACGGTCGTCGCGGCGTTACGCAGCATTCGCGTGTTCGAAGATTCGACCGCGTTGCGCTCACAGGCGTCGCATGGCGGCTCGGCGATCGCGCTCGACGGTGGATGGATGCACGGGACGCTCTCCGGCCACACAACCGCCGAACGCCCACGCGGCCGGTACATCGGCTTGGCGAACCGCCAGCGCGCTCGCGCGGAGGCGATTGCGCAGCTCAAGGCGGCGCTGGCCGAGGCGACTGATGCGCATGAGCGGCTGATCAAAGAGGCGGCCCGTATCACCGAGCAGCTTCGCGCCGTCGCCGAGCACGAGCGGGCGTTGCGGGCGCTGCCGAGTCTGCGTGCGCTTCCGACGCTCCGATCCCAAGTCGAGTCGGCCGATCAAGATGTGGTCCGGTGCGAGGAACGCCTCGCTGCAGCGGAACAACGGGTGGCCAAGGCTCGCGCTTCGGTCACTGAGGCGAAGCATCAGGTCGACCTCGCGTGCCGCGCTATCCAGTGGACCGGCGAGCGCTCCAAGGACGCGATCGAACGAGCGATGAACACCCTCCAACGCTTGCGCGAGAGCGCCGGAGCCATTCACCAGCAGATCGAGACGACGCATCGCGTCGCCAAGGATCATGCGGAGACCATTAACCGGATGCCAGGGCTCAAGGATGCCGCGGCGACGGCGTCGCGTTACGTCGCGGAGCGGCAGCTGGCGGTCGCGCGCGACGCTGCGCGGGTGCAAGCGATCCAGGATCTGCTCAAACGCGCTGACATCCAGGCGCTAACCCGCGAGGTCGGTGAGCTCGAATACGACATCAAGAAGCACGTTGAGGAGATCGAGCGCGTCAAGACGATCCGTGATAAGGCGGAAACGTTAGTGGAAAGTGCCCGAGAGGATCTTCCTGAACGCGAAGCGGCGGCGAATGCGGCGCGCGGGAAGGCAGGATCGCATCTCGACAACTTCGCCGCCGCACTGACGGTGCACCCGGTCACCGCCACCGAAGCGTCACAGGCTCGTGTGAGCGACGCGGCCGCCGCGGGGGTCGCCGAGCAGATGCTCAAGCCGCTCTCTTCAGCCGAATCCGGCCCGGTGGCGCTCGACAACGCGCGCGAAGGCGCGTTCAACGCGATGGATCGCATTCGGGCGCAGCACACGGCGGTGTTGACCTTGCTCCAACCCGCCGTCGATCGCGAGGCGGGCTACACGTTCGTGCATCACGGACGCCAGTTGACGACCAACCTGCTGCTCGCCGAAATCGCCGACGAGCAGGTCAAGCTCGAGGCGACGCTCGGTGAAGATCAGCGCACCCTCGCGCAGAAGTTTATGAGTGAGGAGATACTGAGCGCGATCCACACGTCGATCCAGGACACGCACGAGATGATCCACCTCGTAAATGCGAAGCTCGGCCAGATCAAATCGACGAAATCGAAGCAGCTGCGGTTCGTGTGGCGCCCGATCACCCTGCCGGGGATGACGACGAACGTGACGGAGGTGGCAAAGCTGCTCGGCACGAAGGTGACGTACTGGTCGGACGAAGATCGTGCGATGTTGGTGCGGTTTATCGAGGAGCGCCTCGCGTACGTGCGGACGCGCGTGAAGGCCGACGATGCGTCGACCAGCTACGTCGAGGCGCTGAAGGATGCGCTTGACTATCGCAACTGGTACGCATTCACGATGGAGACGTTCGGTAAGCGCTGGGCCGAATTCACGGACAAGGAGTTCGGCGAGGGATCCGAGGGAGAAAAGGCGGTTGATATGCTGGCGCCCCTCTTCGCCGTTGTCCACGCGCGGTACGCGAACGCAGCCCTCGATGCGCCCCGCCTAATCGGTATGGACGAGGCGATGGCGGGCCTCGACGCGTCGAACACGCGCGGGCTCTTCGCGCTGCTCGCCGACTTTGAATACGCGTTCGTCATGACGAGCGAAAAGCTGTGGGGCGTGTCGGAGAATCTTTCGGGCTGCGCCACCTATCAGCTGCAGGTCGACAACCCAAAGGACCCGAGCGTGTTTGCCGCGACCATGTTCCTGTGGGATGGCGTCGAGCGGACGGAGGACGATATTCGTGTGATAACGGTCGGTGTCGCGCCGACGACCGTCGCGGGGACGCAGGGTGAGCTTGTCCTCTGAATCCCTCCCGAGCGCGGCACGTGCCGCGCATGACGACGAAGCAAGGCGCGCCGAGCTGCGAGGTGTTCTTGCCGCCGATCCGGCGCTCATGGCGCTGCTCGCGGCGGCGCGTGATCGCTATGTTCGCTCTGGATCGTGGACGACCAAGGGGATCGCACTCTCTACGCCGGAACTCCGCGGCGCGGCGGCGGCGCTGGGTATCGCGAAGCCAAAGGGCCGACTGTCTCTGAAAGCGTTGGGCGATGCGTTGCACCGCACCCGTTTTCGGTGCACAGTCGAAGAGGCGGTCCGATGGGCGTTCGATGCAGTTCCGGCCACTCGAGATGAGGTCGAGGCGCAGTGCGCGGTTCGATGGGAGTTCCAGCAAGCCGAGTTGGTCTCGCTCGCTGGCACGGCGATTCAGGAGGTGCTTGCCTGGCTCTCGTCTCGTCAAGCGAAGCTCAGACGTGGGGTGAGCAACCCGGCCCTCTTCGACGAGGCGCGTCTTGCGGTGCGTGCTGCGGCGGCGGCACGCATGCTCACGGGTCCAGAGATTGTCCCCGTGCTCGCGAACCGCCTGAGTGGCGATCCGCATGCGCTCGATGTTGGCCGGTACGCGCGCCGTTGCTTCGAACGCATCCTGCTGTGCCGCCACGCCGACCTCGGGCTCAAAACACCATTGCGTGCCGGCAGCCGCGCCGCGCTTTTGGCCGCGAGCAACTTGGCGGCGGACGGCATTTCGTCACAGGTCTGGGCCGTCGGTCTCATGAGCTCGGATAGGATGCTCACCGAAGCCAGAGCAAGTGGTCACGTCCTTGGGCTTCCGCTCGTGACACTGGACGGGATCAGGGATGTTGCGGCGTATGCCGACATCGCCTTCGCGGTGGAGAATCGTTCGGTGTTTGCAGCGCTGTTGCCGGTCGTCGTCGCGTTACCGGCAGAGCGACGGCCGACCTTGATTTGCACCAGCGGCAACCCCAGCCTCGCTGCGCGCGTGCTGCTCCAGCGCTTGGCCTGGGGTGGTGCGCAGATTTACTACGGCGGCGACACAGACGTGCGTGGCGTCGGGATCGCTCGAACAATCGAATTGTTAACCGCACCGAAATACGGGTCGTGGCACATGCATTCGACGAGCGCAGGCGTGCACTTCCAGGAATCGTCGATCCTTGAAATGGAGGACGACCTTCGCGCCGTGGCCGCCACGCGCGAGATGCCGAGCCGAGGTTGCAGCGACGCAACGCTGGGTGAGGGATCGTCATCGTAGCTCGAGGCGGTCGGCGCTGTCGTGGCGTGACACCTAGTAGCGTGGACAGGCCAGTTCGGCCGGCACGCCGTGAGCGGTAATCTCAGCCGACAGTATCGCTCAGCATTCAATCAATGCGCTGCCAGATTTGCACACACACCCCGGAACGGCAATGCCCGCGAGCTCGCTGATTCTGCTGCGCCGCCAGCGCGATGCGCTCCGCGCACCCGCGCGCCGCGGCTAGCGACCGCGCCACGGGCGCGGTCGAGCTCTCACGAACCGGATGCATTGGACCGTGTCCACCAGCTAACAGGCGGAGGGTTCTCATTTCGATGGCCGACACGATCACCGTTCTCGACAGACTGGCGACGGTTCCCACCGACGCCGAACCCTTCGCCGAATGGCTGCGCGGTGGTGACGCGCTCGAATTCTTGCGCTGGAATGCCAGCGCCGAGGAGACGGTAATCTTTGTCAGCACCGATCACACATACGTGCACGGCGTATTCGTGCCATCGTCGGTCATCGACGAAGCGAAGACCGTTGATCTTCTGGCCTGGGACTTCAACGCAACCGGTAGCTGGGGAATCTCGCACTCCTTCAGCCCGGCATCGCTCTCGATCGTCCCGCCGCTGGACCATCCCGGTAGTAACGCGTTCCATGGGGGCGAGCGGTTGGTGTTCCAGCGTTTTTTTGAGGGGCGGATAGGAACCAAGAGCTACTTCGAGATCCTGCAGCGCTTCACGCATGTCTTCGATCTTCACTATGTCGATGAACGGAGCGCCTACTGTCGTTTGGATGAGCGCGGTGACCTCGAGGATGTTATTCGGATTCGGCAGCGCGTCCCCAAAGGCACCGACCGCTACCTCGTCGTGATCACTTGTCACCGCGATCTCCTCGATCAGTACATGACGCTGACGAACTCCGTTTTGGCCGTGACCTTCGACTTCACACGCTATCGGCCCTCCAGCTTCTCGGGCTGGCCCGGCATGGCCAAACCGGAGGATCACTCGGACACCGATCTGCACTACCGTCTCGTGTTGATCGATGGGTACGGCAGCTATCTGCGCGGCGTCCAGATCGTTCGGTCTCGACTTTCGCGTGAAGCGCTCCTCAAGCGCTTCGACTATCGCGAGCCGAAGGCTCGGCAGTACGCGTCCTTCATCGCTCAGGATTGGAAGAACAAGGTGGTTCGCGAGATCTCGACGGCGCCAGAAGCGACGGCGAACTACTTCACCAAGTCCGATCTTCCGTTCGAACTGAGCCCGGCGTTCTTCCGGCCAGAGGTACTTCAGAAATACAAGGCGGACACGGACAAGTACCGTCTCGATGGACGGTCAATCTCGTGTCGTGGTGCATGGAGTCTCGAGACGTACGACATAAACGAGGCAGGGCAGGTCCACACGTACATCGTCTATCTCCGTCGCCTTCCCTACGAGGAGCAGCTGCACTGGAAGGCGTACAACGAGAAACCGAAGGCGCCCATTTCCGAGCGCGCGGTTAAATCGGATTTCCAAGGCAACTGGGACCTCGGATATGACGCTCTGGTGAGCCTGAAGCAGGCGCTTCGGTCGCTCGACGAACAGCACGTCGAGTGGTGGAAGCTTCGGTCATCCAAGCTGCTGGATCAGGCGAACTACCCGGTGACGACGTCGGCGGATGAGTGGGCGAACGAGATTCTTCATCTCGATCAGCTCGTCGTTGAGGGCTTCGACGAAAAGGGCCTTTGGGCGACCGCAGGAAGGCTTGGACGCACACCGGCGAAAGACCTCCGGTCGTTGAAGCTAGTCGAAGAGTGCCTCATCGGCTCGGGCATAGGTGCTGAGGAAGCCAAGGCCCTTACAGCGCCGTTCCATCGCGTACACAATCTCCGGTCGAAGGTCAAGGGACACGCGTCGGGAGACGAAGCGAATTCGATCAAGAAGAACACACTGATGGAGCACGGCTCGTACGTTCAGCACTTTCAGCAGCTGTGTGCGCAATGTGACAGATCTATCCGCCGCATTAGCGACGTTTTTGGCGGCGTACGTCAGTAGCGGCGGACGGCGAGTCGAGCTGAATCGAGTGGCGATGCTCGGCGTGCATCGAGATCCTACTACCCCCGGTTCGCGCCGGCGGCGAATCGGGAGCTACCCGTACGACGGTGAATCCGGTCGAGGTCGCGGCAAGTCGGGCGAGATATCTCACCACTAGCTTGCCGCAGCACCCTTCCGAAAAGATGGATAGAGGTGGCCTGAGGATTTAAGACAGGCGGGATAGGTGGAAATCGGCGCTCCACGAGGCGATACTCTCGCCGACCAGGAGGCTCTTTCCGATGCGACGACCCCGCCGGAATCACTCAGCGGCCTTCAAGGCCAAAGTGGCCTTGGCCGCGATCGAAGGCAATCAGACGCTCGCCGAGCTCGCGCAGCGCTTCGACGTCCACCCGAACCAGATCACCGAATGGCGCCGGCAGCTCGTCGCCAACGCCGCGGATGCGTTCGGCGGCGACGGGGAGCGACGCGAACCGCCGATCGATGTGAAGGCGCTGCACGCGAAGATCGGGCAGCGGGCGCTGGAACTGGATTTTTTGTCCAACGCGCTCGGTCGCGACCGCGGGCCGAGCGGAAAGCGATGATCGACCGGTCGCGCAAGCTCGCGGTCACACGTCAGGCCGCGTTGCTCAGTCTGTCGCGGGCGTCGGTGTACTATACGCCGCGCCCCGTGAGTGACGAGGATCTCGCGCTCATGCGGCGGATCGACGAGCTGCATCTCGAACTCCCGTTTGCGGGGAGCCGCATGCTGCGCGATCTGCTGAACGATGAGGGCGTGGCGATCGGCCGCGAGCATGTGCGAACGCTCATGCGCCGCATGGGGATCACCGCCGTGTATCAGCGGCCCAAGACGACGCGCCGCCATCGCGCCCACCCCGTGTTCCCGTATCTGCTGCGCACGCTCACGATCACGCGGCCGAATCACGTCTGGGCGGCCGACATCACGTACATCCCGATGGCGCGCGGCTTCGTGTATCTCGTGGCGATCATGGACTGGGCGAGTCGCAAGGTGCTGACCTGGCGCGTGTCGCCGACCCTGACGAGCGACTTCTGTGTCGCGGCGCTCGAGGACGCCCTTGCTCGGTTCGGCACACCCGAGATCTTCAACACGGACCAAGGCAGCCAATTCACCAGCGCCGAGTTTCTCAACGTGCTGCGCCGCCGCCAGATCGCGATCAGCATGGACGGCACGGGCTGCTGGCGCGACAACGTGTTCGTCGAGCGGCTCTGGCGCTCGGTCAAGTACGAGGAGGTGTACCTGCGCGCGTACGAGACGGTCTCGGATGTCCGAACGGGCCTCGCCCGCTATTTCCAGTTCTTCAATGCACGCCGCCCGCACAGCGGACTCCGCGCTCGAACCCCGGACCGTGTTTTCTTTACTGCTCTACCTGACCTGCTGAACCATTCACCCCGCGCCGTTCCACTTATCCCCGCCGCCTAACCTGTCTCAATCCGTTAGGCCACCTCTCTCTGCCTAACGAACGCTGCACCTGACAAGGGAGTTATGGATTGCGTGCGGCTTCGCCGCACGCTCTTATATTATTCCCTTGCAGGTGAGCTCGGGCGTTAGACAGCACCCAACCATCAAGACGCCGATGGATATACCAAGCCAGACCATAATCGACGTCCTGACGTATCTTCTGCCCGGCTTTATCACCGCCGCGTTGGTCTACAGCCTCACTCCGGCGGTTAGGCTAATACCGTTCGAGCGCGTTGTTCAAGCTTTGATCTACACGATCATTGTTCAGAGTTTGGTCATCACAACACGCACCCTTCTTTTGAAGGTCGGAAGTAGCGGCCATACCCTGGGCGCTTGGACACCCGACGTCGCGTTGATTTGGTCCGTGATAATCGCCATAGCGCTCGGCTTACTCGCTGCGTGGGCGGCAAACACCGACTGCCTACACGCCGTTCTCCGGAAAGCTCGCATAACCTGTCAGACGTCGTTCGCAACGGAGTGGTACGGTGCCCTATCGCAAGATCACGGCTATGTCGTATTGCACTTGAAAGGGGAAAGACGCCTTTATGGATGGCCAGCAGAATGGCCTAGTTCGCCCGAGAAGGGACACTTCGTGGTTTCTCAAGCGGAGTGGCTCACCGATGCGGGCGCAGTTGCTCTCGCGGGCGTTCGGGGAATTCTGGTGCGCGCCGAGGACGTTGAAATGGTTGAAATGATGGAAAGAACTGACAACCCTACAGAGGAGAATGCCAATGGGAGACAGGAAGGAACCGACACCGCCCCCGCAACCGCGCGACCCGGGCGGATTCGAGAAGGCCTCAAGACCAGCGGCACCGGCTCCCCAGCACAAGCCACCTCCGCCCCCGCCTCCGCCGGCGAAGAAGTAATGTGAGGCGTGCTGTCTAACGAACGCTGAACCTGTCAAAGGGGCTATTGAATACGCTCGCTCCGCGAGCGTTCTTATATGGTCCCTTTGCAGGTTTCTGTGAAGCGGCGCCCCGCGTCAAGTGCGACGTGCACTTGCCGTGTGACCATCCTCAATTGTCCGCGATGTTCTCGAGCTGCTGCTCAACCTTCTGTTCGCGCTCGTCGTGAGGCCCGATGGCCCCGGCGCATTTGG
>DATNCZ010000264.1:0-7048 GCA_035553335.1 Gemmatimonadaceae bacterium | reverse complement strand
AATTTCCCGTTGGCGCTTGGTCAGCGACATCGCCAGATTCCTAGAGGGTGGGTCTGCATGCACGGCTGACCCCGAACAGCCGCCGAACCAGTACGTTATCCGAAGAATGCCCGAAACGCAAGCTTTTTCCGCACCGCGGCGCAGCTGGACCCCTCCCTCCGGCACGCTCGGCGAGCTGGTGCAGGCGTCCTTTAGCCGCGCTCTTGCTCTGCTCGCCCATGAGGAGGAGCTGCTCGCCGCCGCTCGATCGGCGCCGGCCGCCCCTTCCTTCCGTGATGCGCTGCTCCGTCAGACTGTAGGCATAATCGCCGAGGTAAAGCGGCGCTCGCCATCCAAGGGCTCGATAAACCCGAACCTCGATGCGCTCTCGCGGGCCAGCTGCTACGCCGAGGCGGGCGCGGCTGCCGTCTCCGTGCTGACCGAGCCGGAACGGTTCGGCGGGTCCATCGGGGATCTGCGGGAGGTTGCGCGCGGCGTCGCGGTCCCGGTCCTCCGGAAGGACTTCATCGTGGCACCCGTTCAGCTCCACGAGGCGCGTGCGAATGGGGCTTCGGCCGCGCTGCTCATCGCTCGCGCCCTGTCGATGCCGGCGCTCCCCGAGCTGATCGAAGCAGGAACGGAGATCGGTCTCGACTTGCTGGTCGAGGTGCGCGATACGGTCGAGCTGAAGCGTGCCCTCGATGCCGGCGCCACGATCATCGGCGTGAACAATCGGAACCTCGAAACGCTCGTGATCGACCATGGTACCGTCGAGCGGATTCTGCCGCTGATACCGCGTCACGTCGTCGCGATTGCCGAGAGCGGAATGACGTCGCGCGACGACGTCCAGCGCGCGGCCCGGGCAGGCGCGGACGCGGTGCTGATCGGCTCCGCGGTGTCGGCTGCCGAGGATGCGGGCGCGATGGTGGGGTCGCTCACTGGTGTTGTCGTGGAGCGCGATGCACGTTCGAATTAAGTTCTGCGGGCTGACGCGCGCCGGTGACGTCGAGGCGGCCGTCGCGCTCGGCTGTGATTACGTCGGCGTCATCTTCGCGGGCGGCCCGCGTAACCGCACCCTGGGTGAAGCTGCATCGATTCTCCGCCATTCCGGCTCGGCGCGTCGCGTCGGCGTGTTCGGCGCGCCACACGCGACCGAGCTGAACCACTATGTCACTTCGGTTCCGCTGTCGGTCGCGCAACTTCACGGCGATTCGTCGCCCAAAGCGGTGATGGCGGCGCGCGCGATCGGCGTCACAGAGGTGTGGTCCGTCCTGCCGGTTGTCGACGGCGCCCTGAGGGGGGACGCGCACGAGCTGTTTCAGTGTGCGGACGCAGTCGTCCTCGATACGAAGGGTGCGAACGGGCTGGGCGGTACCGGACGATCGTTCGACTGGGCTGCCGCTGCCGCTGCGCTAGCCTCGGTACCACGACAGGCGAGACTGGTGATCGCTGGGGGTCTGACGCCGGATAACGTGGCCCAGGCGATCGCCCATCTCAAGCCGGACGTAGTTGACGTGTCATCGGGCGTCGAGTCGGCGCCGGGCGTCAAGGATCCCATATTGATGAGCCGTTTCGTGCAAGCGGTTCGGAGCGCATGAATTTTTGACTACTATCACTCCCGACAGCGTCGGGCGGTTCGGTGCGTTTGGCGGACGATACGTTCCCGAGACGCTGATACCAGCGCTGGATGAGCTCGAGCGGGCATTCGACGAGGCGATGGCGGACCCGGCGTTCGTTACCACCTTCACCGATCTGCTGCGCGACTACGTCGGCCGCCCGTCTCCGCTGAGCGACGCGCCGCGGTTCAGCGAGCGCGTCGGCGTGCCGGTCTATCTCAAGCGCGAGGATCTGAACCACACGGGCGCGCACAAGATCAACAACGCGATCGGTCAGGCGCTGCTCGCGATGCGGATGGGCAAGCGGCGCATCATCGCCGAGACGGGCGCTGGACAGCATGGTGTCGCGACTGCAACCGCGTGCGCGCGATTCGGTCTCGAGTGCATCGTGTACATGGGCGAGACGGACATGGAGCGGCAGGAGCTGAACGTCTTTCGCATGCGACTGATGGGCGCGACGGTCGTGCCGGTTCATTCGGGAACCCGCACGCTCAAGGACGCGACGAGCGAGGCGATTCGTGACTGGGTAACGAACGTCGACACGACGCACTACATCATCGGCTCCGTCGTCGGGCCGGCCCCGTATCCGCGCATGGTTCGTGACCTTCAGAGCGTCATAGGGCGTGAGGCGCGCGAGCAGATGCTGGCACGCGTCGGCAGATTGCCATCTGCCGTCGTAGCGTGTGTCGGTGGCGGATCGAACGCGATGGGAGTGTTCAGCGGATTCGTGGCCGACCGAGGCGTGCGTCTCATCGGTGTCGAGGCCGCTGGCGAAGGTCTCGATACCGAGCGCCATTCCGCATCGCTATCGCGTGGCCGGCCCGGTGTGCTGCATGGCGCGCTGAGTTATCTGTTGCAGGACGCGAGCGGGCAGGTTCATCCCGCACATTCGATCTCGGCGGGCCTGGATTATCCCGGAGTCGGCCCGGAGCATTCATTTCTGCACGACAGCAAGCGCGCGGAGTACGTCGCGGTTACCGATGCTGAAGCGCTGGAAGCGTTCAGCGTGCTGAGCCGTCTGGAAGGTGTGATGCCGGCACTCGAAACGTCGCACGCAGTGGCGTGGTTGCTTGGCACCGCAGGCACGTGGGCATCCGACGACGCCGTGCTGCTCTGTGTGAGCGGACGCGGTGACAAGGACGTGGCCCAGGTTCGCGCAATGCTGGCCGACGCGCGCTGATGTCCCTCTCTCCGACACCGCCGCTCGGCGTCCAGCTCGGCGCTTCGCACGCCGGTGTGGATCCGTTGGTCTCGGAGACGCTCAAGACGCTCGCGCGCGCCGTGCGCTCGTTTCAGTTGTATCTGCCCAACAACCCGATGCACGTCCGCGCGATAGACTCGGCGCGCGCGGCGTTCGTTGCGCTGTGGGCGAAGATGGACAGCATCGAGTTGGGCGTGACCGAAACGGAGTTCACGCACGACGACGCGCCGGTGTTCGCGGAGAGCGATCGCGGCGGCGAGAGCCTTCCGTGGCTCTTCTACAAGGACGGCATTCGCTCATTCGAGATCCGCAAGGGATTCGAGATGAAGGAGCTTCCGCTCTTTCTCGGCGCGCTCAAGGCAGTGCGCGCGCAGGCCGGCGGCGACGAAGATCTCGTCACCCTGTTCTGGGAATGCGACTTCGAGTGCATGTCGTACACCTACGAAGAAGCAGGTGGCGATGGCTACTCCGCGCCAGGCGCCGAATTGCTGCGTGGAGGCGCGCCCGAAGGCGTGGTCGACGCGCCCGCGGAGAACGAAAAGGATGCGGGCACCTACGGGCCCGGGTCCTCGCAGTTTGCACGGATCTCCGATTTCGACTCGACGCTGTATTTCCTGGAAGAGCAGGAGATATCGTACCTGCACCACTCGATCCGCGACGAATTCGCCGGCGATCTTCGCCCGTCGGTCGCCGCGGCATTGCTCGACACGTTCGAAACGCAGGCCGATCCGACTGTGCGCGAGGAGATCTGCGGAATCCTCGAGAATTTCATGCTCGTGCTCCTGTCGGGTCTGCAATTTCGCACCGCCGCGTTTCTCATTCGCGAGTGCGCCGCGGCGACGGCTCGGGCGGAGGGTGTGCTGCCGTCGCACAAACAGCGGCTGGCCGATCTGGTGGATCGAATCAGCGACCCTGCGACGCTCAATCAACTGCTCGACGCGCTGGAAGACACGCAGCTCAAGCCTCCACAACAGGATCTGGTGTCGCTGTTCACGCAGCTCAAGCCAAGCGCGCTGACGCCGTTGGTGTCGCATCTGGTTCGCTCGCGCAACAGCGAGCTCCGTGCGATCCTCGAGGAGGCCGTCACGCGTCTCGCGAGTTCCAACACGCTCGACCTGATGGCGCTGATCGGATCGGACGACGAGGCCGTATCGCTCGAGGCCATGCGCCGCGCTGGTGACATAAGATCGCCGGCCGCGGTCGCACCGCTGGCGCGCGTGCTCGATGCGGCATCCGAAACCAGTCGCGCCGCTGCGGTCGCGGCGCTCGCGCAGATCGGATCTCCCGGCGCGATGCAGGTCCTGGAACGTGGGCTGGACGACAGCGACCGCGACATTCGGCTGTTCGTGGTCAAGGCATGCGCCGAACGCCAGTACCGGCCCGTGCTCGCGCGGTTGGAGCGCGCCATCAAGGATCGTCTCACACGCGACGGATCGTCCAACGAGAAGAACGCATTCTTCGAAGCGTACGCCACGCTCGGCGGAGACGGATCCGTCCCGCTGCTCGAAAGCATCCTCGTTCCGCGCGGACTGCTTGCGCGCAAGGAGGATCCGATGACGCGCGCGAGCGCTGCGATGGCGCTCGGCAAGCTGGGCACGGAGCGCGCACTGGACGCGGTGAGCAAGGCGCTGGGCGACAAGGAGATCGTCGTGCGGAGCGCAGCCACGCGCGCGATGCGAGGCAGCGCGTGAGTCAGACCGCGGTGGACGAGGGCGAGCGGGAAGAGACCGCGAATACGCGGCGCGCCGGCCGCGCGCTCATCGTAGCGACTCACGCTGCGACGCGCGCGATGAAACTGTACCCTCCTGAGCATCAGGCGGTGCAGAAAGCGCTGAGCGAGCTCGCTGCAGCGGCGTCGGAATGCAGAAGCGTGGATTCGGAGCTCGAGCTGCGGGTACACGGCGAGTTCATCTTCGTGAACGGCACGCGACTGCGGCTGGATCTCAGCAATTACGCCAGCTTCGGACGCGTGCTGGATCTGTTCCGTTCGGCTGGTGTCGGGTCGCTGCGTATGCTGCGCGAGGCGACGCCACGCGAATGGTTCTCCCTGGTCACGTTGCTGGAGACGGTCGGCCGCACGGGCGAGGGCGATGCGGACGAGCTCGTGCGCCGCTTGCGCGCCGCGGGAGTCGACGCATTCGAGGCCGCCGCTCACGCCGATGAGGAAGAAGAGATCGAGGAGCGCGAGGTCGCGAAGGCCGCGGCGCGACGTACGTATGCGCAGTCGGTCGCGCTCACAAAGGACGTGATCAACTCGGTCCGTATGGGTCGCGTGCCCAGTGCGCGGAAGATCAAGCGGGCAGTGCAGACCATTGTCGACCAGGTGCTGACGGAGGAGGCGTCGCTGATCGGGCTGACGACTCTGCGTGAGTACGACGAGTACACGTACACGCACTCCGTCAACGTCTGCATCTTCGCCGTCGCGCTCGGGAAGCGAATTGGCATGAGCAAGCTGCAGCTCTACGAGCTTGGCGTCGCGGCGCTGATGCACGACATAGGCAAGTCGCGTGTGCCGACGGATCTGCTCCAGAAATCCACCGCGCTGGACGAGGACGACTGGCGGCGCATCACAGCGCACCCGTGGCTCGGAATGCTCACGCTGTTTCAGCTGCGGGGGCAGCAGGAACTCCCGTATCGTGCAATGGTGAGCGCGCACGAGCATCACATGCGGCGCGATCTGACCGGCTATCCGCGCGTGATTCGTCCGCGATCCATCGCGATGACGAGCCGGATCGTGGCGGTGGCGGACGCGTATGACGCTGCAACGAGCCGGCGATCGTACCAGACCAAGCCGTATCCGCCGTCGGCCGTACTGCAGGAGATGCGCGACAATCCGCGCCGCGGACTCGATCCGGTCATAGTGAAGGCGTTCATCACGCTGCTCGGGATCTATCCGTCCGGAACGCTCGTCGTACTCGACACGTTCGAGCTCGCCGTCGTGCTTGCCGCGAATCCGAATCCGGAGATGTTGTCCAGGCCGCGTGTGGTAGTTGTGAGCGACGGACGCGGGAATCTTCTGCAGCCGCCGATCGAGACAGACCTTGCGGCGACCGGACCCGATGGTCAGTTTGCGCGCACCATCATCAAGACTGCGGATCCGGACAGGTATGGCATCAGGGTTAGCGATTACGTCATCTAACAGAATCGACGAGCGGTTCGCGCTTCTGCGGGAGCGGGGCAGAAAGGCGCTCGTGTGCTACGCGACCGCCGGGCATCCCGATCGCGCACGTTCGATCGCCTTGCTGCGCGGCCTGGAAGACGCCGGTGCCGACGTGGTCGAAGTCGGTGTACCGTTCTCCGATCCACTCGCCGACGGTCCGGTCATCCAGGCAAGCTCGCAGATCGCGCTCGACGCTGGCACGACGTTCAGCGACGTGCTCGAAATCGTCGCCGAAGCGGCTCTTGGTGTTCCGGTGGTGCTGTTCGGATATCTCAATCCATTTCTCGCCGCCGGCGAGGGGGCACTGGACCGCATGGTGAGCGCGGGATGCGACGGATTGTTGATTACCGACCTGCCCGTAGGGGCCGATCCACCACTCGAGGCTCGCTTCACAGCCAGTCCGCTCGCCTTCATCCGACTCGTCGCGCCAACCACGCCGGTCGAGCGAATGAAGCTCATTGCACAGAACGGCAGTGGATTCGTGTATCTCATCAGCCGCCTCGGTGTCACAGGTATGCAACAGCAGATTGCGCCGGAACTGGGCGCGACGGTCGCGCGTCTGCGATCGGTGACCACGCTGCCCATCTGCGTCGGCTTCGGCGTCACGGACGCACGTCAGGCTGCTGCTGTTGCGGCGGTCGCAGACGGCGTTGTGGTGGGAAGCGCGATCGTCCGGGCGGCGGGAACGAGCGTCGATGCGGCGATCGCACTCACGCGGTCTCTGCGTGCCGGAATCGACAACGCAGGTTGATGATGGCCGACACGGTTTCGCTCAGGGGAATGCGCTTCCACGCGCGCGTCGGCGTGCTGCCGCACGAGGAGCAGCTGCCGCAACTGGTGGAGCTCGATCTTTCCGTGACCGTCGACCGGACGGTACGGCCGCCGCACGTGGTCGATTACGTCGCGCTTTACAGCGCCGTCGCGCAAGTGATGAGCGTGCGTCACATCGCCTATCTGGAAGAGGCCGCCGAGCGCGTCGCTGCTGCGGCGCTCCGCGTCGAAGGTGTCCGGTCGGCCACGGTGTCGATCAGAAAGCCGCACGTGCCGCTTCCAGGTCCGGTTGAATACGCCGAAGTCTCGATCACCCGCGAG